>NZ_JALGQI010000004.1:0-275924 GCF_022810385.1 Rhodococcus sp. ARC_M12
TGATGCTCGACCGGTGGCGGACAAACCCGACATGGGCAGATTCGTGTCCGCCACCGGTCAGTTCTTGTTGGCCACCCATGGGCAGTTCTCGTGACCGCCTGTGGTCACTTCCCGATGTCCATTGACACCGAATCTCCGTCACCGCGAATCCAACAGCCGCGATCGTGCCGACAGCCGCCACCCAATCAGCGACCGTCCCGAACTCAGCACCCAACAGCCACGCGCCGAAGCCCGAACCACCCGTAGCCACCACACCCACCGAGCCAACTGCGACCCAACGTCTCACCGACACAACATGCCCCCTCCGAGCGATCACGCCCAATCACGCCAGACCATAAAACCCCAGGTCAGCCAATCACGCACCCAAACACGCCCAAAACACACACAAACCAATCACGCCCAATCACGCCCACTGCATAACCCCAGGTCAAGCAATCACGGCAACACACACGCCAATCACGCACCTAGCAATCACGTTTCCCCCCCTTCTTAATAGGGGGGAACGTGAGCACAAGCCAGCCAAAACAGGACGACAACAGACCAACATCCGTAGCGAAACCTCGGTGTCGGTTCGGGTTGCTAACGATGCTGGAATGATGCGCACGGGCGTTCGAGTAGTCCGCAGTCAGTCCGCAGCACTGCCACTGTTAGCTCTCACTGACTCACTTCACCAACGCTAGGAGAAGTGGTCTGAACAGGAGAACAATCAGCTACTCGAATCGCTTGCAGGTCAGTGAATCAGCCTGCTTTTCGTTCGGGACGAAGAGGTCGTGGGTTCGAATCCCGCCACCCCGACAGTTGGACAGAGAAAAGGACCCACTCGCGTGGGTCCTTTTTCTTTGCCCGATCGACGCTACTGTGAGTCATGCCGACACCAACCCGCGTTCATGTCACCCATCGGTTCTCCTCGCCTCCCGACGTCGTCTTCGCGGCATTGTCCGAACACGAGAACCTGGGCCCATTGTTCCTGGCAAAGATCGACCGCGTGCGCGACGGCGACACCTCGCGCAACGGAGTCGGCTCTACCCGGAGTCTCAAGCTCGGGCCGATGCCCGCTTTCGAGGAAACCACCATCACGTCCGAGCCCAACTCGCTGATCGAGTACCGCATCACCAAGGGCGGTCCGCTACGTGGGCACTGGGGCGTGCAGAAGTTGACGCCCACCGCCGACGGGGGCACCGAGCTCGACTACACGATCGGATTCGACGCGCCCGTCCCCGGACTCGCTGCAATCGTCGGTAAGGCACTGACGTCGAGCATCTCGAAGAATCTGTCGACCCTGGCTCCGTAGGACACCACACGATGACGAGACCCCGGTCGACGGTCTCGATCGGGGTCTCGTCGAAAAGTCGGGTCAGCTGGACGCAGCGCGCAGCTTCTCCAGCAGCGGGCCTGCGGCCTCGGCCAGGAAGCGTTCCTGAGTTTCGTCGCCCACCTGCACGAGTGCGATGTCGGTGTACCCGGCCTCCCAGTACGGCTTCACGGCCTCGACGATGGCGTCGAGGTCCGGTCCACACGGAATCGTCTCGGCCACATCCTCTTTGCGCACGAACTTGGTGGCTCCAGCGAATCCCGCCGTCGTCGGAAGATCGGCGTTGACGGCCCAGCCACCGGCGAACCAGCGGAATCGATCGTGTGCGCGATCGATGGCCGCGTCCTTGTCCGGATCCCAGGAGATGGGGATCTGGCCGATGGAGCGTGCCGGTCCTTCGTGGTTGTCCGACCACGCCTTGACGAGGTCGGCGTCGGGTTCGGTGGCAATGAGGTGATCGCCGTACTCGGCGAACCGTGCCACGGCCTTCTCGCCGCCGGCTGCGATACCGATCGGCACCCCACCCTCGGGCATGTCCCAGATCCGGGCGGAGTCGACGCGAAAGTGCTTGCCGTCGTAGGTGACCAGGCCGCCGGCGTGCAGTGCCCTGATGATCTCCAGCGCCTCGACGAACATGTCCTGCCGCTTGTCGATGGACGGCCAGCCCTCGCCTACGACGTGCTCGTTGAGGTTCTCACCGCTGCCGAGGCCGAGGGTGAAGCGTCCGTCGGCCAGGATCTGCAGCGTCGCGGCCTTCTGTGCGACGACGGCCGGGTGGTACCTGATGATCGGGCACGTCACGTACGTCATCAGCTCGACGCGTTCGGTGGCCTGAGCCACCGCACCCAATGTGGTCCAGGCGTAGGGCGAATGCCCCATCGACGACAGCCACGGCGAGTAGTGGTCACTGGCGACCTCGAAGTCGAAGCCGACCTTCTCGGCACCGACTGCGTACTGCACCAGCTCTTTGGGGCCGCTCTGCTCGGTCATCAAGGTGTATCCGAAATTGGTCATAGGTATCTCCTAGATAGTTGCGACGGAACCGGCGTCGACTCGGTAGTTCGATCCGTTGACGAAGGACGCGCGATCCGAGCACAGGAACGTGATCACCGAGGCAACCTCCTCGGGCTCACCGCGGCGTCCGAGTTCCATGTACGGACGCTCCTCGTCGAGGAAGCTCTCGATGGCCCCGTCGCGGTCGGTTCCCTTTTCTTCGGCGCGCTTGTCCATCATCGCGTCGGTCATCGGGGTGTGAATGAATGCCGGCGAGACCGCATTGACCAGCAGGCCCTCCGACGCGTAGCTGCGTGAGAGCCCCTTGGCCAGGGCCAGGACCCCAGCTTTGGCTGAGCAGTAGGGCAATTCGTCGTCGTACGGCTGCACGGCGTCCTCGGAGGTCAGCAACACGACGCGTCCCCAGCCGCCGCGTCGGAGCGCAGGCAGGAATGCCCGCAGCAGCCGAACAGGCCCCATCAGGTCGATGTCGAGGGTGGACCGCCAGCCCTCCTCGTCGATCTCGTGGAACAGTCCCTGAGCGCCGGTCACGCCGGAGGATTGCACGAGAATGTCGATGTCCCCCACGGCCCGCTGCGTCTGCGCCGCCAAGTTCTCGACGGCCTCAGTGTCGGTCACGTCCGCAGCGAACGCGAACAACTGCCCCTCCGCTGCGTCGAGTTGCGCTGCAGCGTCGTCGAGCGAGGTCTGATCCTTGTCGCTGATCACAACCCGAACACCCTCGGCCAACAGCATTTTCGCGGTGTGCCAGCCGATGCCGGAGTCCGCTCCGGTCACCAGTGCTGTTCTACCGTCGATTCCCAGATCCATACAATCCCACTTTGCTTTCGAGGTCGATGTCAGGCCGTGGCGTCGTGCGAGCGCGCGATGGTCAACGCCGCATTCACCAGGGCCAGGTGGCTCAAGCCCTGCGGGAAGTTACCCAGAAACGATCCATCCGAAGCATCGATCATTTCGCTGTACAGTCCGACGTCGTTGGACATCTCCACCAACTGGTCCATCAAGGCCTTCGCCTCGTCGTCGCGTCCCACGCACGACAGAGCCGACACCCGCCAGAACGCGCAGGCCACGAAGGTGACCTCTTCCTCGGCCACTCCGCTGTAGCGATACATCAACGGTCCGGCACCGAGCTCGTCGCCGAGTGCATCGATGGTGGACGAAAGGCGTTCTCCACGATCGAAATCCATCTCGGCGGCCAACAGCACGGATGCGTCGAGTCCGTCGGCACCCGGGTACGCGAGATAGGCCTGACGCTCGTCGGACCAACACTCGGTCTCGATGTAGTGCCGGATGCGTTCCTTCTCGGCCTTCCATCGATCCGGTATGCCCGGGATCTCACCGGCCTCCGCGAGGTGTACAGCGCAGTCGAGCGCCTGCCAACAACCCAATTTGGAGCTGGTGTAGTGCTGCTCGTCCTCGAGTTCCCAGATCCCGGCGTCCTTGCGCTGCCACGAATCGCACGCCTCGTCGGCGATGGTGGCGAGCAGCCGACCCGTCGGCGCATCGAGGATGTTCCCGGCGTCGACGTACTGCCGGATGATGGAGAACAGATCCCCGAAGATCATCAACTGCAGCTGATCTGCAGCAGCGTTGCCGTTGACCACCGGTCCGATGCCCCGCCAGCCGGGCACGTCGGGTTGCTCCGTCCCTCCGGGCAGCTCGCCGCCCAGGGTGTAGAACACGTTGACCAACGGGTCGTTGAAGCGAATGACCTTCAGTAACCACGCGACCGCGGCATGGATCTCCTCACGAAGACCGAATCGTTGCAGCGCGCGGATGGTGTACGCGGCATCACGAACCCACGCGTAGCGGTAGTCCCAATTCTTGCCGCCGGTCCGGTTCTCGGGAAGCGAGGTCGTCGCAGCAGCCGCGATCGCACCGGACGGGCTGTGCAACAGCAACTTCAGGGCCAGCGCACTCCGAGCCACGTGCTCCGACCACGGCCCGTCGTAGGAGAACTCGTCGGACCAGACGCGCCAGTTGTCGATGGTCCGGTCGATCCCCTCGTCCACGTGCTGCGGATCGGGCAGCGGCAGCGGCTCGTTCTCCGTCCCTACGACACCCAGTACGTGCCGCGAGCCAGGGTGGGTATCGAAAACGCCACCGATGTCGCGGTCGGCCACGTGCACGTCCTCGATGCCCAGAGTCCGCACCGCCAAGGTCAATCCGTCCACGCGCAGAACGGTGCCGTGCTCGGTGTCGTACGCCCACGGCGACGCGATGCCGAGCATGGTG
This sequence comes from Rhodococcus sp. ARC_M12, assembly GCF_022810385.1. NCBI lineage: Bacteria > Bacillati > Actinomycetota > Actinomycetes > Mycobacteriales > Nocardiaceae > Rhodococcus > Rhodococcus sp. ARC_M12. The sequence goes on from NZ_JALGQI010000004.1 coordinate 4,562, forward strand.
CCCGGCGCCACCGACCATGCCAGTTCGACAGTGCCGTCGAGTCCCTCGACGCGGCGGGCCAACTCCACCCAGGGCAACCGTCCGGCCACGCCCGTGTTGAGCGAGTCCGTGATCCGGACGGTACCGGTGTCGGTACGGAACGTCGTGCTCAGAACGTTTGTGCCTGCGACGAATTCACGTCCGACGGTGAATTCGCCTGTCGGCGTCAGTTCGATGTAGCCGCCGTGTGGCGCGTCGAGCAGCGCGGCGAACGGCGGCGGTGAGTCGAGATTCGGAACCGGGAACCAGTCGATCCGGCCGTCGTCGGCGATCATCGCGACAGTACGACCGTCGCCGATCGCGCCGTAGCTCTCGATGGGAACGTAACCGTCGACCCTGGGGTACGGCTTGCGGAACTCGTTCAAGCACTTGCCTTTTCGCCGGAATAGATGGGGCTTTTCTCGATGTTGGCCAGCAGATCGGCCGGGTCTTCGAACACTGCTACTGCTCCCGCGTCGAGCAATTCGCCGCGCGAGATACCGCCACTGCGAACGCCGATGGCGCGTACGCCCGCGCGACCGGCCGATTCGATGTCCCACACACTGTCGCCCACCATCAGTGCGTCGACAGCCTGGACGCCTGCCCGCCCGAGTGCGACCGCGATGATGTCGGGCTCGGGCTTGGCGACCTCGGCATCGTCACCGCTCGTCACCACTTCGACGGAATCCTCGACCTCGAGCAGATCGCGCAACGTGGACAGTTCACTCTCGGGAGCCGACGTTGCGAGCACGACGGTGACTCCTCGAGAATTCAAGTCCGCCAACAGTTCCCGAGCACCGGGTAGCACTTCGAGACCTTTCGACGCTGCGGCGTAGTACTCACCGTGCAGCCTCTTCGCCTCGCCGGCCAGCGCGCTGTCCGATGATCCGACGAGCGCCTCGAGCAATTTCGACCCATCCATCCCGATGCTCCGGTGGATTCGCCACGACGGAACAGGCCGGCCGGCCTCACGAAAAGCACGCGACCAGGCGTCGACGTGCACGTAGTTGGAATCGACGAGGGTGCCGTCGATGTCGAGCAGAACTGCGTCGACCGTCGGCTTGGAAACAGGCATGACCGTCGGATACCCGGGGGTGGTGCAGGCAAACAACGGGCCCCCCGCTGTGCGCGAGGGGCCTGTCGAAGCGAAGAAACGTCAGCTGGCCTGGGCCTGCCACATCCAGTGCAGCTGCTCGAGCCGTGCTGTGATGCCGATGAGCAGGTCCTGTGTCACCGGATCGGCTTCGCCGGTGTCGGCGATGCGTCCGCGAAGACGCTCGACGACGGCCGCGATGTTGTCGACGACGGCCGGTACGACCTCGCTGTCCTGGGTCCATCCGGCACCGAAGCCCTTGGTGCCCGCCGTCGAGGAGACGGTGGCTGCGCGACCATCGGGGCTGACCCCGATAGCGGTGGCGCGCTCGGCAGCCTGGTCGGTGAATTCACGTGCGGCCGTGACCAACTCGTCGAGCTCGAGGTGCACCGACCGGAAGTTCTTACCGATCACGTTCCAGTGCGCCTGCTTCGCGATGAGCGAGAGGTCGATGAGATCGACCACGGTCCCCTGAAGAGCGTCGCCGGCAATTTTCTGCTGACCTGCGTCGAGGGTGCTGGTGATGGGGTTCGTCATGATGTGGCCTCCCTGCCGTTGGACGACGGTATGCATCGCACACCATTATTGTTCTTCCGTCTGTACTACACAACGGCATGTGGCCACGCGTTGTTCCGGATCGACGCCATCATTGCTGTGACGCCGATCCCATGGTCGAACGGATCAGACCTTGGCGGCTTCGTCGGCGGGATCGTCGATCGCGCCTGCACCGGTGGTCGGCGCGGTCTCGTCCTGCTGCGACCGAACGCCTTCCTCGACCTTCTTGCCGAGGTCGGGATCGACGTTGGTCCAGTACTCGAACACGCGGCTCAGGACCGGCTCGCTGACGCCGTTGAGGACGTGTCCGACGATGTTCCCGACGAGACGCTCGCGCTGCGCGTCATCCATGACCTCGCGGACCAGTGCTCCCGCTTGCACGAAGTCGCCGTCCTCGGGGTGCTCGATGTATCCGGTGCGCACGAAACGAGGCTCGAAGTCCCACGCGCCGTCGTCGCCGTACTTGTTCGTGTCCGCCGACGGGCCGCCGAACGAGTTCGGCGCGTAGACCGGCGTCTCCGGGGAGTTGAACGAGTACCGCATGTTGCCGTCCTTGGAGTACGAGTTGACCTCGGACTTCGGGGCGTTGACCGGCAGCTGCGCGTAGTTCGCTCCGATGCGGTACCGGTGCGCGTCGGCGTAGGAGAAGACGCGTCCGAGCAGCATCTTGTCGGGGCTGAAACCGATGCCGGGCACGGTGTTGGACGGCTCGAACGAGCTCTGCTCGATCTGCGCGAAGAAGTTCTCCGGGTTGCGGTTCAAGGTCATCTTGCCGACCTCGATCAACGGGTAGTCCTTCTGCGACCAGACCTTGGTGAGGTCGAACGGGTTGTACTTGTAGTTCTCGGCCTCGTCGTACGGCATGAGCTGCACCTTGAGGGTCCAGCTCGGGAAGTCGCCGTTCTTGATGGATCCGAAGAGGTCCTGACGGTGATGATCGGGTGATGTACCCGCAACCTCGTCCGCCTTGTCCTGCGTCAGGAAGTCGATACCCTGATCGGTCTTGAAGTGGAACTTCACCCAGGTCTTCGTGCCGTCCTCGGCGATGAGCTGGTACGTGTGCGACCCGAACCCGTCCATGTGACGGAACGACTTGGGGATACCGCGGTCACCCATGAGCCACGTCACCTGGTGCGCCGACTCGGGCGAGAGGGTCCAGAAGTCCCACTGCATGTTGTTGTCACGCAGACCGGAGTCGGGCATACGCTTCTGGCTACGGATGAAGTCCTGGAACTTGATCGGGTCCTTGACGAAGAAGATCGGGGTGTTGTTGCCGACGAGGTCCCAGTTGCCTTCCTCGGTGTAGAACTTCAGCGAGAAGCCACGCGGGTCACGCCAGGTGTCGGGGCTGCCCTGCTCGCCCGCGACGGTGGAGAAGCGCGCCAGCATCTCGGTCTTGGCACCGGGCTGCAACGCCTTCGCCTTGGTGTACTTGCTGATATCGCCGGTGATTTCGAGTTCACCGAACGCGCCCGCACCCTTGGCGTGCACGACGCGCTCCGGGACCCGCTCACGGTTGAACTGCGCCATCTTCTCGATGAGGTAGTGGTCGTGCAGAAGAATCGGACCCTGCGTTCCGGCGGTCAGCGACTGATCGTCGCTGGGGACGGGGATTCCCGAGTTGCTGGTGGTCGTCTTGTTGCTGATCGGCTTGGTCATACGAAGCCTCCTGAAGGGCTGAATAGAATCGAAGAGGGCTGCTCTTCGAAAAATCTGTGAAACCGAGCGGCCCTACGCTGGACCGCAGTGTCAGACGGAATGCCTCGTGCAGTCGTCGCACAAACCCCAGAAGACGATTTCGGCTTCGTCGACGACAAATCCGTGGGTGTCCTCGGGCACGAGACAGGGTGCTGCTCCGACAACGCAGTCGACATCGACCACCACATGGCACCCCCGGCATACGAGGTGGTGGTGGTTGTCGGCCGTCCGGCTCTCGTACAGCGCGGCCGAACCGGCAGGTTCGATGCGACGTAGCAGACCTGCGTCCACGCTGGCCCTGAGCACGTCGTAGACGGCCTGAGTCGACACCGAGCCGCCGCTCTCACGGACGGCGGCAGCGATGTCGTCGGCGTCCGAATGCGGTCGGGCTGTGACCGCATTCAGGACTGCAACTCGAGGTCCGGTGACGCGAAGACCGACCGAGCGCAACTGCGCTGCGGGGTCGACGCGTTCGGTGAGCTGCATGCACTCCAGTATGCCCCTAATCTGGACTAAGTCAAGAAAAGCGGTCGACGGCTACCCGACCAGGCGCGCTTCACCCGTCCGCATCGACCCCGACACGATCTGCAACCCGAAATACGTGCCCGACGGCATCCAGCGACTCAACGTCGGGCCCTTGGCGTCGACCTCGACCCTGGCCAACCTCGCCTTGCCCTTCAGGCTCGAGCTGGCGACGGCCGAGCCGCCGGACACCGGCTGCGCGAAACCGATGGAGCCGAGCATCGGGAATTGCGGCCCGACGCCGCGGGATGTCGTCCGGACCGACCATTCACCACCACTCGCCCCGGCCTCGCCCAGCACGTCGCCCTCGAAGTCGGCCAGCACCTTGGGCAGGTGCCAGTTGGTCCGGCCCCCGTGCACCGATGTCGCGGAATCGACGGCGATGAACGGCACCGCCATCCGAGGCACGCGTCCGACGTCTCGGCGCAGCGCCGGACTCGCCAGGATCTCGCGGTACGGGCCGACCGGCGACGTCGTGTAATCGACGACCATGCACATCGTGATCGGCAACGTCTTCGCACCGGCGGGTGCGAAGTCCGACGACCGGGCCCGATGCCACCAGATCGTGGCGCGGACATTCGCAGGCCACGGCGCTGCCGGACTGGCCGGCCAATCGGTGCGCTCGGTCTCGGATTCGGTGACACTCCACATCAGGAATCCCTCCCCACGACGGTCAGGGGGAGCCGCAGGGCTCCCGGCGCAGACACCGGCACCACCGGGCGAACCGGCTGCGTGGGTGCAACTTCCTGGTACTCGCTGCCCACTGCGGGACGCTTGTCGGGCTCACCCTTGTTCGGCCACAACGCCATTACTCGCTCGGACTGCGCCGTGATCGTCAGGGACGGATTGACACCGAGGTTGGCGCTGACGGCAGAACCGTCGAGCACGTGCAGTCCTTCGTAGCCGTAGACCCGTTGGTACCCGTCGATCACTCCGGTCTGCGGCGAGTCGCCGATCGCGCAGCCACCGAGGAAGTGCGCGGTCATCGGAATGTTGACGATCTCGGCGATCGATCCGCCCGGGTCACCGCCGATCTTGTCCGCAAGCAGGCGAATGGCCTCGTGCCCCTGCGGAATCCACTGCGGCGGTGGATCACCCGCACCGGGCCTGCTGGTGAGGCGGCGCCCGAACGGACCCTTCTTCGATCCGAGCTCGAGCGAGTTGTCATCGGTCTGCATCACCAGTGCGATGACGGTTCGCTCCGACCAACGATGGACCGACAGGCTGCGCGCCGCAGCGCCGGGGTGACGCAACGCGACGCCGAGGGTCTTGAGGATCCGCGGCACCTTTCCGCCGCCGTCGCTGAGCACGGTCTGCAGGAGGCCGATGGCGTTGCTGCCCTTGCCGTATCGCACCGGCTCGATATGCGTGTGATCGTCCGGGTGGAACGACGACGTGATCGCCACGCCCTCGTGGTAGTCGACCTCACGGCCGCGGGCGGTCGCCGCGAGCACGGCCTCGGAGTTGGTGCGCACGAGCGAACCGATCCGCTCGGACATCCGCGGCAACGAGCCCTTCTCCTTGGCAGCGAGCATCAGCTTCTGGGTGCCGTAGGTGCCGGCCGAGAAGATCACCTGATCGGCGGTGATGGTCTTTTCCTTGCGACGCAGCTTCCCGCCGGTCCGACGCGTCACCACGTCGTAGCCGGTGCCGTTCGGCCGCACGTCCACCACGGTGGTCAACGGAAGAACCTGTGCGCCAGCGTGTTCCGCGAGATAGAGGTAGTTCTTGACGAGAGTGTTCTTCGCGCCGACGCGGCAGCCGGTCATGCACGCTCCGCATTCGGTGCAGCCGGTGCGCTCGGGCCCGGCACCACCGAAGAACGGGTCGGGTGCAGTTTTGCCACGATCACCGAAGTAGACACCGACCGGAGTCGAGGTGAACGTGTCGCCCACACCCATGTCCTCGGCCACCTCTTTCATCACCTTGTCCGAGGCGGTGATGGTCGGGTTGGTCTCGACGCCGAGCATCCGGCGGGCCTGGTCGTAGTACGGATTCAGCTCGCGCTGCCAATCGGTGATCGAACCCCACTGCGGGTCCTCGAAGAACTTGGCCGGGGGTTGGTACAGCGTGTTCGCGTAGTTCAGCGAACCTCCGCCGACACCCGCACCCGCCATCACCAGCACATCGGGTAGCAGGTGGATACGCTGCACCCCATAGCAACCCAGCGCCGGAGCCCACAGATACTTACGCAACCGCCAGCTGGTCTTCGGGAGCTCGTCGTCCTCGAACCGGCGACCGGATTCGAGAACCGCCACCCGGTAGCCCTTCTCGACGGCCCGCAGTGCGGCGACACTGCCGCCGAAACCGGAGCCGATGATCAAAACGTCGTAGTCGCTCATGCGGATACCACCTCGTTGTCTGATTCGAGAGTGTCGGAGACGATCCGATAGTTCGAGACATCGAACTCTCGCGTCTTGTTGCGGAACCGGAATGTGTAGGTAGGCCACATCGTGGAGTTGCGACCGTTGGCGTCGAGGTACCAGCTCGAGCAGCCACCCGCATTCCACACGGTGCCGTCGAGCTCGGAATCGACCCACGAATTGTGTTGCCGCTGAGCAGACTCGTTGACCTCGACGGCCGCGATCCTGCGGTCCTTCATCTCGTTCAGCGCAGATACCACGTAGTTGGCCTGCGACTCGAGCATGTAGACGATGGAACTGTGCCCGAGGTTGGTGTTGGGGCCGTACATCAGGAACAGGTTCGGGAAGCCGGCAACGGTGGTCCCGAGATGCGCCTGCGGGCTACCGCCCCAGTGCTCTGCGAGTGTCCGACCGTCGTTGCCGCGCAGCAGATGCGACACCGGCGGCTCGGTGGGGGTGAACCCCGTCGCGAAGATGATGGTGTCCACCTCGTGGTTGCGGCCCGAGGCGTCGACGACGCCGTTCTCGGTGACCGACGTCAGCCCCGATGTGACGAGATCGACGTCGGGTCGATCCAGCGTCCGCAGCCAATCGTTGGACAGCAGAAGACGTTTGCAGCCGGGTGCGTAATCGGGGGTCAACGCGGCCCGCGTCGCGGGGTTCTTGACCTGTCGCTTCAGGTTGGCTTTGGCGAACACCTTCACCGCGGGCAGCATCCACGGGTTGTCGGCCAGAACGGTCACATACGCCTCGCGGTAACCGTAGATGACACCGCGGACCGCGCGATGGGCCGCAGGAACTTTCTCGTACAGAGTCCGCTCGACCCGGCCGATGGTGCGGTCCAGGCGGGGGATGACCCAGGCCGGGGTGCGCTGAAAGACCGTGAGCCGCTGGGCTTTGTCGACGATCTCGGGCACGAACTGCACTGCAGACGCGCCGGTGCCGATGACGGCGACGCGCTCGCCGGTGAGATCGTGCTCGTGGTTCCACGTCGCGGAGTGGAACACCGTCCCGCCGAACGTGTCGATGCCCGGCACGTCCGGGATCTTGGGGGTGGACAGTGCGCCGGTCGCCGCCACGAGGACTCTGACGCTCGTTGCACCGCGCGAGGTCTCGACGGTCCACCGCCGATCCATCTCGCTCCAATTTGCCGACAGCAGTTCACAATCGGTGACGATGCGGTCCCGCAGGTTCAGACGATCGACCACCGAACGTAGGTAGTCGAAGAGCTCCGGTTGGCGCGCGAAAGTGTGGCTCCACTTCGGGCTCGGCGCGAACGAGAACGAGTACAGGGAGGTCGGCACGTCGCACGCACACCCCGGGTACGTGTTGTCTCGCCACGTGCCGCCCACGTCGGATGCGCGTTCGATGACTGTCACGTCGGCATTCGGATCGTCGGCGAGGATCTTCGCCACCGCGGCAAGGCCGGCGAATCCGGCTCCGACGACGAGCACGTCGCATTTCTGGGGCAGTGCAGAATTCACGAGTCCATCACCTTTTCGGACCAGAAGGGGAGGAGCCGATCGCGCAGCTGCGCGTCGGCTTCGGGGGTACGGAACAGAGCCGATACAGCGAGCCCGCGAGCCAGCTCGACGCTGAGCTCGATGGACTCGGTGGACATGCGGCTGCCCATGACGATCTGGGCACCGCTCTGAATGGCTTCGGCGACGCGTCGTTCGAGTGGAACCATCGCCTCGTGCAGAGCCGGATCGGTGCGGGCCGCGACCCACAGCTCGAGCGCGGCGTAGAACAGCGGGCCCGAGAACGCGTCGGCGAGGATCTCGGGTCCACGTTCCGGATCGGGCTCGGCTTCCAAGATTTCGGAGAGGCGGCGGTCGACGAGATGCTCGACGGCAGCGGTCACCAACGACTCCTTGGTCGGGAAGTGGTGCAGCTGCGCTCCACGGGATACTCCGGCACGCCGCGCGATCTCCTGCGTGCTGGTCTTCGAGAAACCCAGCTCGACGAGGCACTCGATGGCTGCATCGAGCAACTTTGCGCGCGTCCCCGCGGTGCGTTCGGCCTGCGTGCGGCGCGGGGTAGGCGCGCCATCGCTGAGCTCTGTGTCGGTAGTCACACTTGGAACAGTAGCGGCAAAACAACAAACAGTCCAGCCTGACTTTAAGTTTTGTCACAACTCCGCCCATCCGCCTCCAGGCAATAGGTCAGCTCGACAGCCAACCGTCGCACCTCCCTGTCGCGCCGGCAGCGGGCAGTGGATCCACCATGACCAGCCATTCGGTACGTCCCGAGGACGTCCTTCCCGACGAAGCCAGAGAGTCTCGTTCGACGGCCTCCCGATACGGAAGGGAACCGTGGCGGCGTTCATCGCGAATGCGCAGGCGCTCCGCGACGTGGAACCCGCGACCGAGGCTCACGACGAACTGATTGCGACTCTCCAAGAGCTGGCACCGCAGCTCGCGGCCATTGGAGTGTTCGAGGTGGGCGAGCCACGGGACCCACAGATCACGCACCTGGTCGACGCCGCGACGTACACCGACCGACAGACAGTTTGTCCCGGCTCGCCGCGGGCAATACCCCGGCCATGCCCCTCCCCTCGCACGGCCGCTTCGAGTACTCCCCCATCGTCGATCGGCCACAGTTCGAGTGGCCGGGCGGCGCGCGTCTCGCGGTGTACGTCGCGGTCAACTGCGAGCACTTTCCGTACGACGACGGGCAGCCCGGCCTGGGGTACACGCCCGCGATGGAGCAACCCAACACGTACAACTGGGGCTGGCGTGAATACGGCAATCGCGTCGGCGGCTTCCGCATCGCAGAGACATTGCAGCAGTGCGGGATTCGGCCGACATTGCTGGTCAACACCGAGGTGTACGAGCACGCCCCGCAGCTGACCGCGGCGTTCCGAGCACTCGACGCCGAGGTCGTCGCGCACGGCCGAACGAATGCCGTGCAACCGAACGATCAAGACGAGGATGCGGAGCGCCGCTCCATCGAGGATGTCACCGCCGCGATCGAACGACACGAGGGAACACCGCCTCGAGGATGGATGAGCCCCGGTGCCAACCCGAGCCGCGTCACCGAGGACCTCCTCGCGGAGCGCGGTTACCAGTACACCTTGGACTGGCCCGTCGACGACCAACCCGTGTGGCTTCAGACCCGCGGCGGGCCGCTGCTCAGCGTCCCGTATCCCCACGAGATCAACGACCTACCGATGTTCGTCCATCACCATCAGACCGCAGAAGCCTTCGAGCACAACATCATCGGTAGCTTCGACGAACTGAAGGAGAATTCGGCGAGACAACCGGTGGTGCTCGCCATCTCCGTACACACGTTCCTGACGGGACAGCCTTATCGACTGCGACGTTTCCGCGCTGCCCTCGAGCACCTGACCGCCAACCGCGACGACGTCTGGTTCACCACCCCCGGCGACATCGCGGCGCACTACCGCAGCCTCGTACCTGCACCCGAGACCCCTACGCCGGGAAGCGACCGATAGTCGACGCGTTCGAGCCGCACCGAGTTCGCTGTGAAGGACCGAGCGGAACCGCTGACAGTGCCTCAGTCGCAACCTCGGTGACCGAGGTCGTCACAGGTCGGCGTGGACCGCCAATCTCAGCAGCGCGTGGGCGCAAGTGCGCGCCTCCCAGTGAGATGAACGCGGTGACTGCAGTCGTCGTCCCCGAGGTCGGTTGCGAAGTTTCGAGGCAGGGGTGGATCGACCACGCCAAGGGCCGGATCGTGCCGTCCGAAGTGCCCGAGACCGTCACTGCCCTCGACGAGATACCTCGCAACCAGAGCGGAACGTTGCTCGAGGGCGCGTTGCGCGCCTGAGCTCACGCAGCTCGTTGTTTTCGACGGTGGTAGCTGGGGATGGGTTGCCTTGTGGGATCGATGGGTTCGGGTGGGATGGCGTAGGGGTGTCCGTCGTCGCCCATGAGTAGCTGCCAGTCGCCGTGGTGGACGAGGCGGTGGCATCCTCCGCACACCAGCGCGAGGTTGTTCAGGTCGGTGCGGCCGCCGTGTTCCCAGAATCTGACGTGGTGGGCTTGGCACCACTGTGCGGGGCGGCCGCACATCACGCAACAGGTGTCGCGGATGGTCAGAGCGATGCGCTGGTCGTCGGAGGCGAGTCTGGTGGTTCGCCCGAGCGCGAGTGGAACGCCGTTGTGGTCGACGATGACAGGAGTCAGGTCGGCGTCACAGGTGACGAGCTCGGCGAGGGAGCGACTGATCGGGCCGGTCCAGTCGAAGTGGAACGGCCAGTCCGCGTCGCCCGGCTCGGGCGCAGACTTCTCCCGGGCTCTGTTCACACCGCCACCACCACCGGCCGCCGCTCCGCCGCGAGCAACGCTATCAGGACGCTGGACAGTGCCAGGGGTGCCGCCACCGGCGTTCGAAAATCCCTCCGCGACCGTGCTGGAGTCGACTGAATCCGTTGCTGTACAACAGGACTCCGTTCTTCCGCCGTGGGCGAGCAAGTCCCGCAGCGGAACGATCAGGTGCACCGACGCCCGCGACCCACCCGCCGACCCGCGAGCGCTACCGCGTAGGTGTCGATCGAGGATCTGATCGAGTGCATCGGCCCGGCGCTTCGATGGGCTACGAGGGTCGCGCTCGCCACCGGGTCCTGGCCGCGGTGCCGCCAACTCCGACAGGGCGGTGAGCAGCTTCTCTGCCAGCAGCCGGTCGACGTCGCCACCGACCTGAAAGCGGCCGTTGGCCAGAGGATGAACGTCGAATCGGTTCAGGTCCGGGTTCTCCGACACCGGTCGCGGTGCGGGCGTCGGCGAAACAGGCTCAGGTGCAGGAGGTTCCGGATCGGGCAGCCTACCGGTCGAGGTCGCGGCATCATCTCTCCGCCGCTCCTGATCCCGCCGTTCCTGTTCCTGCCGTTCTTGTTCGCGGCGTTGCTTCTCGTCTTTCTCGTGTCGTGCTCGGGCGTCGTCCGCGGCAGCATGCGCCAATGCCTGCGCGCGGGAGCTCACCTGGCCGGCGGTGCTGCGCATCGCGGTGTCGAGGAGTTCGGCGACGATTGCGTCGCAGCGATCTTCACCCAACGTCGGGTCGGCGACCAACACGGTGTCGTATCCCTCGGCGATCGCTACGGCGTGCGCGGCGTGAATCTCACCGCAGGCGAGGGCGTCGAGCACGGTGTGGTGATCGTGCAGCCAGTACCCCAGTGCGTTCTGGCGGGCGGCTGATCCGTCGGTGATCCGAACCGACCGGGCGTACCAGCGGGTGACGGACGAGTGCCCGAGCTTCATCGCCAATCCGCGTCGGTCGATCTCGGCCAGCAGCATCAATCGCTTTGCAGCCAAAGCGTTTTCGAGGGATGTCACGTCAGCGAGCTCGGAGACCAAATCCTGGTCACCGAGCCCGAACACATCCCCCCATGTCTTCACACCACAAAAGCTATACCCGCCCACCGACAGACTTTTTTCGACGACTCCCCTAGAGGGCACGCATACTGTTGTTCCGCGCATTGTGGGTCAGTTCCGCCAGGCCGAGCTCTTCGAGGAGCGGCGGCAGATACATTCCGAAGCGGCCGCGATATCCGTTCCTGAGCCCGTACCAGCCGCCGACCGGGTTGTCGGGCGAGCGCCCCCACGCTTCGACCGTGCCCGAAGCAGCCGGCTTCTTCTCGTCCGCGGCACCGAGCAATACCCACTCGGCCCGCTCGGTGAGCCAGCCGTGCAGATCGTCGACTGCCTCGATGCGGTACCGCAGGGTTGTCGACCCCACCTTGCATACGAGGGCGGGTGGCTCGTGGGCGGGTTCGCGATACATGGTGTACACCGATGTGCCGGGCGCTGTGGTGAGAGTCCAGGGATCGGATGTGGTTCCACTGCCCATTGCCGGGGTCCGTTCCGTTGTCGAGTGCGCTACGCGGCAGGGTCAGTGTGGGCCGACCTGCCTGTGAACGCAACAGGCTCCCGAACTCGGAAAGGTTGGGGTAAGTGAGTCAGGGAGCGACGGTGCGGTACCGCAACATCATTTCGTGATCCTCGTGGTCGAGCATGTGGCAGTGCCACGTGTACCCCTGCAACTCATTGGAACCGCCCATGTCGTGCCCACCGTCGTCGACGCCACCGGGAGGGCCGCAGCACCGGCAGCGACTGCGGCGACGGCCGGCCCTCGCAGGGCGGTTCGTCTGGACACAGAGCCGCTCGCCCGGCCACCTCTCTCCTGGTTGTGATCGGGGACATACTATGTGCTCGTCGGCTTCCGCCGTCACCCCACACTCGGATCGTCCGGCACGTTCCTGCCGGTGGAGGGATCTATTTCGTCATGGCAACAATCTCGTTCGAGCGAACGACCAGGCTTTTTCCCGGGTCCGACACCCCCGCGGTGAACGAGCTCGACCTGCACATCGCGGACGGTGAGTTCCTCGTTCTGGTCGGCCCCTCCGGCTGCGGCAAGTCGACGTCGCTCCGTATGCTCGCCGGGCTGGAGGAGGTCAACTCGGGACGCATCCTCATCGGCGGCAAGGATGTCACCAATTCCGAACCCAAGGATCGCGACATCGCGATGGTGTTCCAGAACTACGCGCTGTACCCGCACATGACCGTCGCCGAGAACATGGGGTTCGCGCTCAAGCTGGCGAAGGCGAACAAGGAAGACATTCGCACTCGCGTCGAGGAGGCTGCGAAGCTGCTCGATCTGGAGCCGTACCTCGACCGCAAGCCCAAGGCGCTGTCGGGCGGTCAGCGTCAGCGAGTTGCCATGGGCCGCGCTATCGTTCGGCAGCCGCAGGTGTTCCTCATGGACGAGCCTTTGAGCAACCTCGACGCCAAACTGAGGGTTCAGACGCGGACGCAGATCGCTCAGTTGCAGCGTCGGCTCGGCACGACGACGGTCTACGTCACCCACGATCAGGTCGAGGCCATGACGATGGGCGATCGCGTCGCCGTCCTGAAAGGTGGTGTGCTGCAACAGTGCGCCACACCGCGCGAGCTGTACCGCACCCCGGTCAATGCATTCGTCGCCGGGTTCATGGGCTCACCGTCGATGAACCTGTTCCGCGCGCCGGTCACCGACGGCGGCGTCCGTCTGGCCGATCAGGTGATTCCGGTGCCGCGTCAGACCCTCGGTTCTGCCACCGAGGTGATGTTCGGTATTCGGCCCGAGCACATCGAGATCGCGAACAGCGGAATTGCTCTCGAGATCGACGTCGTCGAGGAACTCGGTTCCGAGGCATTCGTGTTCGGACGCGCGGACATCAACGGCACTACCGAATCGATCGTCGCTCGGGCCGACTGGCGCAGCCCACCCGAGAAGGGCGACCGCGTCCACGTCCGCATCGACGAGGCCCATGCGCACATCTTCGACGCGTCCGCCGAAGGCCTTCGCCTCAACTGACGTGTCCCCTCGTGCGCGTTGTGCGTAGCTCCAGCTACGCACAACGCGCACGGCGTCAGACCAGCAGCTCGGCGATCTGAATGGTGTTGAGCGCGGCACCCTTACGCAGGTTGTCGCCCGAGACGAACAGCGCGAGTCCGCGGCCCTCAGGAACGCCCGGGTCCTGACGGATGCGGCCGACCAAAGAATCGTCCGCGCCTGCCGCTTGCAAAGGCGTCGGCACATCGACCAGAGAGACACCGGGTGCCGAGGCCAACAGTTCGCGAGCTCGTTCGACCGAGATCGGACGATCGAACTCGGCGTTGATCGACAACGAGTGACCGGTGAACACCGGCACGCGCACGCACGTTCCGCTGACCAGCAGGTCCGGCAGTCCGAGGATCTTGCGCGATTCGTTGCGCAGCTTCTGGTCCTCGTCGGTTTCGCCGGATCCGTCGTCCACCAACGCGCCGGCCAGCGGCAGGACGTTGAAGGCGATGGGCGCGACGTACTTGTTCGGGGCCGGGAAATCCACCGACGAACCGTCGTGCACCAGCTTTTCGACGTCGCCCATGACGGCGCGCGCCTGGGTGGCGAGTTCCTCGACACCGGCGAGTCCGCTACCGGACACGGCCTGGTAGCTCGAGACGATCAGACGTTGCAGGCCTGCTTCGTCGTGCAGCACCTTGAGCACCGGCATCGCGGCCATGGTGGTGCAGTTGGGGTTGGCGATGATGCCGCGGGGCGGGTTCTTCGCCGCTTCGGGGTTCACTTCACTGACCACCAACGGCACGTCGGCGTCCTTGCGGAACGCGGACGAGTTGTCGATGACGACCGCGCCGGCTGCCGCGAACCGCGGTGCCTGCTCACGCGAGAGCGTGGCACCGGCCGAGAACAGCGCGATGTCGATGCCGGTGAGATCTGCGGTGGACGCGTCCTCGACGACGATCTCCTCGCCGCGGAACGGCAGCTTCTTGCCCGCCGACCTGGCGGAGGCGAAGAATCGAACGGTGTCGGCGGGAAAGTTGCGCTCCTCCAACAGGGTTCGCATGACAGCACCGACCTGGCCGGTAGCTCCTACCACTGCAACTGTGGTCATCTTCTATCGTCCTGTTCCTGCGTGTACGACGGCTTCTTCGTCGCCGCCGAGATCGAAGGCGGCGTGCAAAACGCGCACGGCCTCGTCCAGCTCAGTGTCGTTGACCAGCACCGAGATACGGATCTCGGAGGTGCTGATGAGGTCGATGTTGACGCCTGCCTCGGCCAGCGCCTCGCAGAAAGTCGCCGTGACGCCGGGGTGGGTCTTCATTCCTGCGCCGACGAGCGAGACCTTGCCGATGTGGTCGTCGTAGAGCACCTGCGCGAAGCCGATCTCGGACTGCAGCTTGGTCAGCTTCTCCACGGCCGTCGGACCGTCCGACTTGGGGCAGGTGAAGGTGATGTCGGTCTTTCCGGTGTCGATCTTGGAGACGTTCTGCAGCACCATGTCGATGTTGATCTCCGCGTCGGCGACGGCGCGGAAGATCTTGCCCGCGTAACCCGGCGAATCGGGGATGCCGACGACGGTGACCTTCGCCTCGCTGCGATCGTGTGCGACGCCGGTGAGAATTGCTTCTTCCACTGGAATGTCCTCCATAGATCCGGAGACGATCGTTCCGGGTTTTGTGGTGTACGACGAGCGCACATGAACGGGAACGTTGTAGCGACGGGCATATTCGACGCAGCGCAGCATCAGCACCTTCGCGCCGCAAGCCGCCATCTCCAGCATCTCCTCGAACGAGACGGTGTCGAGGTGCCGAGCGTTGGGCACGATGCGCGGATCGGCGGTGAAGATGCCGTCGACGTCGGTGTAGATCTCGCAGACGTCTGCGTTCAGTGCTGCGGCGAGCGCAACGGCGGTGGTGTCGGAACCTCCGCGCCCGAGCGTGGTGACGTCCTTGCTGTCCTGGCTGACGCCCTGAAATCCGGCGACGAGGACGATCGAGCCCTCGTCGAGTGCACTCCGCACGCGTCCCGGGGTGACGTCGATGATCTTGGCGTTGCCGTGCACGCTGGTGGTGACGACGCCTGCCTGGGAGCCGGTGAACGACCGAGCCTCGGCACCGAGCGAGTGGATGGCCATCGCGACCAGCGCGTTGGAGATGCGTTCACCCGAGGTGAGCAGCATGTCCATCTCGCGGGCCGGCGGTGCCGGGCACACCTGCTGAGCCAGGTCGAGCAGTTCGTCGGTGGTGTCGCCCATGGCCGACACGACCACGACGACGTCGTTGCCTGCCTTCTTGGTCTCGACGATTCGTTCAGCGACGCGTCGGATACGTTCGGCGGTCCCCACCGACGATCCACCGTACTTCTGGACGATGAGAGCCACGCGTATTACCTCCGCTGGATAGCCGACAACCGTTCGATTGTCCGCGGGTCACCTTACCGAGCGAGCGGCCCGAACAGTGGTCCGGGTAGCTCCGAGCTGGGAGTTCAGGGTGGTTCGCCTGCGGATATGCCTGTCCTAACATGTTCGAGTGACCGTTCCCGAGCATCGCCCACCCCCGCCGGCTCGAGGTCTGAAGGTGCTCTTCGGGCTTCCCGCTGTCGGCCGTCGTTGGCCCGGTGGACTGCGCTCGGCTCTCGCGTTCGGGATCCCCGCGATCGCGGCGTGGGTGCTCGGATTCCACGCCGAGGCACTGCTGGTGGTCTCGGGCAGTTTCGCCGTCATCTACGGCGAAGGTCGTCCCTACCGCTCACGATGGTGGGTGGTTCCGACCGCGGGCGGTGCGTTGACGGCGTCGGTGTGGCTCGGCGCGACGGCCGGGCAGATGGCGCTCGATCTCGGTAACACCGGCTGGGCGCAGATGATCCCGGTGGCGGTGCTGTCACTGCTGGCTCTCGTCGCGGTGTACGTCATAGCCGCGCTGCGACTGGGACCGCCGGGAGCGTTCTTCTTCGTGCTGGTGTGCGCGGTGTCGTCGTACGTCCCCGGAGCCGGCATCGGTGCCGGGCACGCAGCGGCCTGTGCGGCCATCGGTGTCGCGTCGGCGCTGCTGGTGGCGATGTCCGGGGTGCTGTGGGATCCGCGTGGACCCGAGCGCGAGGCCGTCGGAGCCGCGGTGGGTGCCATCGAGAAATACACGGGCTCGCCGACGGCGTCTGCCGCCGACCGTCACGCGGCCGCCGCGCGTCTGCATTCGGCCTGGTCTGCGGTGTACGACGCGGGTGCCGCGCGGTTGTCGTCGAGACCGGTACTGGTTCGGAGATTGTTCGACGCGCACCTGGCCTTCGCGGCGACGATCTCCGAACGGACGGATCCGGATCGCGCGGTCGACGCCGTGCCCGATCAGCTGCCGCTGGCTCGGCCGGGCGTCGGGTATCGGTTGCGGCGCTCTCTGCATCGGGACTCGCATGCGGCCTCCACGGCCATGCGGGTGTTCTGCGCGGCAGCGGCCGCGGGCAGTCTCAGCGTCGCGCTGGGTCTGAGCCGACCGGACTGGGCGATCCTCGGTGCCGTTCTGGTACTGCAGCAGGGTCCCGATCGGGTGCACGGCACCTATCGGGGACTGCAGCGGCTCGGCGGAACTCTCGCCGGCGTGGCGTTGTTCTCGGCCATCTTCCTCTCCCCGCTGACCGGCCTGGCCGTCATCGTGGTGCTGATGGTGTTGCAGTTCGCGATCGAGGTGTCGGTGGCGCGCAACTACGGCCTGGCGGTCACGTTCATCACGCCGCTGGCCCTGCTGATGGGGACGCTCACGCACCCGGGTGCCGTGCTGCAGGACATCGTCGTCGACCGGATCGTGGAAACGACGGTGGGCGTGGCTTTCGCCTTCGCGGCCCTCTGGCTGCTGCTTCCCGCGGCGTTTCGTCGAACTCTGAGGTGGTCCGACGGCCGAGTTCTGTCGCTTGCTGCCGAACTGCTGACGGTGGTGCCCACCGAGGACGTGGCTGCGCCGAAAGCTCTCGCTGTGCGGCGGGACCTTCAGTTCGAGCTCGTCGGGTCCGCTCTCGCAGGTGCCGAGGCCGCGCACAACGATCGGCGGTGGGCGCACCGGGTGTGGCCGCAGCACGCCGAGGTCGACCGCCTCGGGTACCAGCTGCTCGCGCACTGTTGGACGGTGACCGACGTCGGACGAATAGATGACATCGAGCAGTGGCAACGACGACTCGACGTGGTGACCACAGAATTCGACGCGTCAACCCTGGGGTGAGCCGTCGGCGAGCGGTAGTACACTCGGCCCATGCTGCGAGCTCTCCTTCTTAACAGCCGCGACGGGGTCTGAGACCAGACTGGCTTCCCGTCGCGGGGTTCGTTGCGCCGGTCGAACACATTGCTCTGATCTGTACGGAGAGACGAAGACCATGTCACCAGCCGACGCATTCACCTCGGGATCTCGCACCATCACCCCGCCCTCGCGGCCCGCTCCCAGCGACCAGCCTGCGTGGAACACCCAGAAGAACTCCTCGATGCCCACGTTCCGCTATCGGCCGTTCGCCGAGGAAGTGGAGCCGATCACCCTCCCCGACCGCACGTGGCCGGACAAGATCATCGACCGGACGCCGCAGTGGTGCGCCGTGGATCTGCGCGACGGCAACCAGGCGTTGATCGACCCGATGAGCCCGGCCCGCAAGCGCCGGATGTTCGACCTGCTCGTCCGCATGGGCTACAAGCAGATCGAGGTCGGCTTCCCGTCGGCCAGCCAGACCGACTTCGACTTCGTCCGCGAGATCATCGAGGACGGCGCGATTCCCGACGACGTCACCATCCAGGTGTTGACGCAGTGCCGCCCCGAGCTGATCGAACGCACCTTCGTCGCGTGCGAGGGTGCCCGCAGCGTCATCGTGCACTTCTACAACTCGACATCCATCCTGCAGCGACGCGTGGTGTTCCGGGCCGAGCGTGATGTCATCAAGAAGATCGCCACCGACGGTGCCCGCAAGGTCCTCGAAGAAGCAGCCAAGTTCCCCGATACCGACTGGCGCTACGAGTACTCCCCCGAGTCGTACACCGGCACCGAGCTCGCCTACGCCAAAGAGGTGTGCGACGCGGTCACCGCGATCATCGATCCCACCCCCGCCAAGCCACTGATTCTGAATCTGCCTGCCACCGTCGAGATGGCGACGCCCAACGTCTACGCGGACTCGATCGAGTGGATGAGCCGCAATCTCGATCGCCGCGACAGCATCGTGCTGTCACTGCATCCGCACAACGACCGCGGAACCGGTGTCGCTGCAGCAGAACTCGGCTACCAGGCCGGCGCAGACCGCATCGAGGGCTGCCTGTTCGGCAACGGCGAACGCACCGGCAACGTCTGCCTGGTCACGCTCGGGCTGAACCTGTTCACCCGCGGCGTCGATCCGCAGATCGACTTCTCCAACATCGACGAAATTCGCCGAACGGTGGAGTACTGCAACCAGCTGCCCGTCGCCGAGCGTCACCCCTACGGCGGCGACCTGGTCTACACGGCCTTCTCCGGCAGCCACCAGGACGCCATCAACAAGGGCCTGGACGCGATGAAAGTCACTGCGGACGAACAAGGTACGGACATCGGAGATGTCACCTGGCAGGTTCCGTACCTGCCCGTCGACCCGAAGGATGTCGGTCGCACCTACGAGGCGGTCATCCGCGTCAACTCGCAGTCGGGCAAGGGCGGCGTCGCGTACATCATGAAGTCCGATCACGGACTGAACCTGCCGCGTCGACTGCAGATCGAGTTCTCCCAGGCCGTGCAGCGCATCACCGACGGCGAGGGCGGCGAGGTCTCGCCCAAGGAGATGTGGGACGTCTTCGCCGAGGAGTACCTGACCCCGATCCGGCCGCTCGAGCGCATCAAGCAGTCGGTACAGGCTGCAGAGGTGGACGGCGGAACCGACACGATCGTCGCGACGGTGAAGGTCGACGGCGTCGAGCAGGAAATCTCCGGATCCGGCAACGGACCCCTCGCCTCGTTCGTCGACGCGCTGTCCACCATCGGCTACGACGTCAGCGTCCTCGACTATTCCGAGCACGCGATGTCCGCAGGCGACGATGCTCAGGCCGCGGCCTACGTCGAAGCCTCTGTCACCTCTCCTGATGGAATCGCCACCACCGTGTGGGGCGTCGGAATCGCGACGTCGATCACCACTGCATCACTGCGCGCAGTGGTCTCGGCTGTGAACCGCGCACTGAAATAGGTTCTCTGCTCGACGGCACGCCGCTCACCTTTCGGGGTGGGCGGCGTGTTGCATTGTGGAGTCCTCACGAACGACAGCGGGCGCGGTCGATGCGTGGCTCACTCGGACCTCCAGCCACCAAAGGGACCAAAGACCCGTGTGCACGGGTGCCGCGAATGCCACACTGGATCTGCCGTCGGGGCACCTTAGAGAATGGAAGTTCGCCATGGACTCTTTCTGGGATTTTCTTTGGCTTCTCATCGTCGGGTTCGCCTTCGTGGCCTACCTGATGGTGATGTTCTCGATCATCGGAGACCTCTTCCGTGACCACAAGACATCCGGGGTCGTCAAGGCCCTGTGGGTGCTCTTCCTCATCATCGCGCCGTTCTTCACCGCGCTGGTCTACCTCATTGCCAACGGCAGCAACATGGCCAAGCGTCAAGTTGCTGCCCTGCAGCACGCCAAAGACCAGCAGGAGGACTACATCAAGCACGTGGCCGGGCGGTCGGCATCGGAGGAGATCGCACACGCAAAGGCGTTGCTGGACAACGGAACGATCGATGAGGACGAGTTCAGGACGCTGAAGGCCAAAGCCCTGTCCTGAACTCCGCTTCCGCCCTGAACGCGTCGAGCACAGCGGCGATCGCGGGCAGTCGTGCGGCCGCGGGCCTCGTCGCGAGTTCGTAGATGCGGCCGGCCCGCACACCGGACAGCTCTCGACGCACCAGACCCGGATGCACGACGGCATAGCGCGGCATCAAGGCCACGCCGTGCCCAGCGGCGACGAGGGTTTCGGTCACTCGAAAGTCGTTGATCCGTTGAACGACTCGGGGCTGCACTCCGGTCACGGAGGCCACCGAGAGCAGCACATCGTCGACCGGAAAACCACCGCGAACGCTGATCCATCGCTCGTCGATCAGACTCCTCAGATCGATCGAATCTTGCTGCGCCAGTGCGTGATCGAGAGGCAACACCAGATCGATGGGTTCACGCATCAGGGTCGTCACGTCGATCCGTGGACCCGCCGTCGACGGAGCCCGATCGTCCCGGTGGGTGAGCACCACGTCGTAGTCGGCGAGTAGTTCGGGCACCGAGGATGCCGGCAGATCCTCGTCGCGGGCGTCGATGTCGACGTCCGAGCCCGCGAGACGGGTCAACACTCCCGGCAGGAGCAGCGCGGCACCGGACGGGAACAGTGCCACGCGGACGCGTCCCCGCGGGGACGCTCGATAACGATCCATCTCCGCTGCCGCGCGGGCCAGAGCAGCGAGAACATCGTCGGTTCGCAGCACCAAGGCACGACCGGCGTCGGTGAGGCGCAGCCGACGGCCGTCGGGCTCGAGCAGTGTCACGCCGGCCTCGCGAGCCAGCAACTTGAGCTGTTGAGACACTGCCGACGGAGTCATCGACAACGCGTCGGCGACCGATGCAACGGTTCCACGGTCGGCGAGTTCCGACAGGATCCGGAGCCGCTCCACGTTCATGCAGAAAATCTTAACTGTCTGTGCGGATATATTCGATTGTGCTGATCATTTGCTCCCGTCACGATTGACGACATGACCACCCGCGACCGCCTGCTCGGATTGACCGTCGCCGTGCTGTGGGGGCTGAACTTCCTCGCCATCCGCGTCGGGCTCGATCACTTCCCGCCCTTCTTCTTCGCCGCGCTGCGGTTCCTCGTCATCGCCGTTCCGGTCGTGATCTTCGTCCCGCGGCCGAAGGTGCCCCTGAAGTGGTTGCTGCTCTACGGCTTCGGATTCGGCTTTCTTCAGTTCGCCTTCCTGTTCGCAGCGATGGCGGCAGGGATGCCCACCGGGTTGGCGTCGCTCGTATTGCAGTCGTCCGCGCCGTTCACCGTCGTTCTCGGCGCGCTGTTACTACGCGAACACGTGAGCCGCAGGCAGGCGATCGGGATCGGTGTGGCCGTGCTCGGCATGGTGCTCATCGGGTGGGATCGTGCCCAGAACGCCACCCTGCTGCCGGTGATCCTCACCTTGCTCGCCGGTCTGGGCTGGGCCTTCGGCAATCTCGGGAACCGACTCGCCAAGTCCGACTCCCCGATGACACTGATGCTGTGGATGACCGTCATCCCGCCGTTGCCGATGTTGGCGCTGTCGGCGGTCGTCGAGGGCCCGAGCACGGGCTGGCACGCGCTCGCCGACTCGTTCGGTTCGCAGGGCTGGCCCGGTCTGGTCGCGTTGGCCTACATCGTGATTCCGGCCACGATCATCGGTAGCGGCCTGTGGAGCATCCTGATGAGCCGCAACCCCGCCGGACTGGTTGCACCGTTCTCACTGCTGGTTCCCGTGGTGGGCATTGCCGGTGCCTGGATCTTCCTGGGCGAGAACCCCTCGGTGCTGGCGCTGATCGGTGGCGTCGTCGTGATCGGCGGCTGCCTCGGCGGTATGGCCGTCCGGCGGCCCGCCGAAGTACAGGAGAAAGCGCCGGTGTGAGGGGCGGGAGTGGAGCCTGCGGAACGACCCAGGGGTAGCGGGAGTGGAGCCTGCGGAACGACCCAGGGGTAGCGGGAGTGGAGCCTGCGGAACGACCCGGGGCCAGAAACCGCCGACGTGAAACTGCATGCTCTTTTGTGCCAGACTCGGCGGATGGTTGAAGTGGGTGAGCGCAGACGTATCGGCGCACGTGGCCGCGTGGCACTGCGCGCGGCGGAGCTGGCGACCTGGGCGTCCCGTAAAGCAGGCCGCGGTAAGGGATCGATGATCGGCGGGCTCGTCGCCCTCAAGATCGATCCGAACATCCTCGGCGGACTCGGCCGTGGTCGACGCACCGTCATCGTCACCGGCACCAACGGCAAGTCCACCACCACCAGAATGACCGCCGCGGCCCTGGCCACCCTCGGCGACGTGGCCACCCAGGCGGACGGCGCGAACATGGACGCGGGCATCGTCGCGGCTCTGCACGCGCACTTCGATGCCGAACTGGCTGCCCTCGAAGTCGACGAACTGCACGTCCCGCATGTGTCCGACGCCGTCGAGCCCGCTGCGATCGTGTTGCTCAATCTCAGTCGCGATCAGCTCGACCGCGTGGGCGAGATCAACATGATCGAACGTAAGCTGCGCGCCGGATTGGCCCGGCACCCCGAGACCGTCGTCATCGCCAACTGCGACGACGTCCTGGTCACCTCGGCCGCATTCGACGCCCCGAACGTCGTGTGGGTCGCCGCCGGTGGCGGGTGGGCGGGCGACTCGGTCAGCTGCCCACGCACTGGCGAACCCATCCTCTGGGAGGGCGAACACTGGTACAGCACCGGCAGCGACTTCAAGCGTCCGACCCCGGATTGGTGGCTGGACGACGAGAATCTCTACGGACCCGACGGACTCGTCCTGCCGATGACGTTGTCGCTGCCCGGAAAAGCCAACCGCGGCAACGCAGCTCAAGCAGTAGCCGCCGCGGTGACGCTGGGCGCGACCGCGGAAGATGCGGTCGCAGCCGCGTCGAGCGTCGACGAGGTCGCCGGGCGCTATTCCACCATCCAGTACGGTTCCCATTCCGTCCGAATGCTTCTCGCCAAGAACCCCGCCGGCTGGCAAGAGGCGCTGTCGATGATCGACCCCACCTGCGATGGACTCGTCATCGCCGTCAACGGTCAGGTACCGGACGGCGAGGACCTGTCGTGGCTGTGGGACGTTCGCTTCGAGCATTTCGAGAACGTCGCCGTCGTCGCCGCCGGTGAGCGCGCGACCGACCTGGGAGTGCGGCTCCTCTACGCCGGTTCGCAGCACACCACCATCGCAAATCCGTTGCAGGCCATCGCTTCCTGCCCACCGGGACGCGTCGAGGTACTCGCCAACTACACCGCGTTCCGTGATCTCGGTCGCGCGTTGGCACGTGAGGTGAAGGATGTCTGAGTCCACCGTTCGCATCGGCCTCGTTCTGCCCGACGTGATGGGCACGTACGGAGACAACGGCAACGCGCTCATTCTGCGACAGCGGCTGCGCATGCGCGAGATCGACGCCGAGGTCGTGCAGATCACCCTCAGCGATCCGGTTCCCGATTCACTCGACGTGTACACCCTTGGTGGAGCCGAGGATTCGGCTCAACGCCTGGCAACGCGTCACCTCACCCGATATCCAGGATTGCAGAACGCCGCGGCTCGCGGTGCCCCCGTGCTGGCGATCTGCGCCGCGATCCAGGTACTCGGCCACTGGTACGAGACCTCCGCCGGAGAACGCGTCGACGGCATCTCCCTGTTCGACGTCACCACCGCACCGCAGGCCACACGCTCCATCGGCGAGGTCGTCACCGAACCTGCGCTCGACGGCCTGACACAGAAACTCACCGGCTTCGAGAACCACCGCGGTGGAACGACTCTCGGTCTGGATGCATCCCCACTCGCCAAGGTCACCCACGGGGTGGGCAACGGCGTCGGCGACGGCCGCGAAGGCGTCGTACAAGGTTCTGTGATCGGCACGTACATGCACGGCCCGGTTCTCGCCCGAAACCCGGAGTTGGCGGACTACCTGCTGGAGCGGGCCTTGGGTACGGCTCTCGCTCCGCTCGAGCTGCCCGAGGTGGCTCGCTTGCGCGAGGAGCGGCTTCGCCGCACGTGAACGAAACTTCGTAGCCCACTACGAATTTCCGCTCACAAGGTGCACCGTTCACACGGGTACGACGCGTCGTCCCATCCCTCTCTGACCAGCACCTCGCGGACCTCGCGATACACCCCGCACGGGTCTTGGGTCACTTCGTGCCAGCCGTACATCAACCGCGGCAGGTTACGTAGCTCGGCGGCATTGTCGCGTCTGCGATCGCGAAAGCGTCGTTGCTTGGCAGCGTGGAAGGCCTGGCCGTCGAGTCTGACGATGAGGTCGCAACTCTCGTAGCAAATATCTTCGAAGAGCTGCCTGCCGTCGACGAACACCGGGGCCTGTCGCTGCGCGGCAGGTAGGCCGTGCGCCTGCTCGACGTCGAGCACGTAACGGTGCTCCAGCGCGGAATGAACCCCGTCGCGCATGAGAGCCAGGGTGTGCAGAATCGGCTTCAGGTAGCGCATCGGTCGCCGAGCCTCGATCTTGCGCGTCATGGCCGCAACGTTCACGCCACCCGAGGACATCGTCGAGACCAATGTGATCGTCGCTTGCCTCGACGTCCGCTCCGCGACGACCAGGTCCAGGACCGTGTCGGCAGTGCTCGTGCGCGCAGGATTCGACTCGATACCGATGTGTCCCATGGCACGGGAACGATGGACGACGACACCTGGATGGATTTGCTCGTTGCTCTCCGAGGTGAAGTTCTGCTTGGCGTGCCTCATCGTCGGTGGCCTGCTGGTCGCCGAGCATCCATAAGGAACGGTGACGTGCACGGGGCCTGGCCCGGGCCTGACCCAACCCCACTCCTCGGCGGCGGTACTGTGGCTGAGCAACGCTCCCCGCCCCGCATACAGCAACGCTGCCGACAGCTGCATCTGACGAGTCAGCGGCCCGTTGGTCACCGATATGACCCCACGAAATACCCTCAGCCACTGACCGGTTTCCACGCAATGATCGATCGAGTCCTTGTTGACGCCGTGCTCGTACATCTGCTTCGTCGTGATGATTCCGTGCTGAGCGTCCAGTAGCCGCTGCCAGGTACCCGCTGGTCTCGTCCTCATGGACCTCAGAATGGTCGATTCGACGTGACCGCGTCAGAATCTATCCACAGGCTGTGCATAACTCGGGGTCGTGAGCACAAATTCGACCCCTGCTACGAAGTTCCGTGCACGTGCGGCGAAGCCGCTCTACATACGTCGACGTCCGGTCAGAGCGCGGCCCAGCGTCAGTTCGTCGGCAAATTCGAGGTCTCCGCCCATGGGCAGACCGGATGCGAGGCGGGTAATCGCCAGGCCGGGGAAGTCTCGCATCATGCGCACCAGGTACGTGGCCGTTGCTTCGCCCTCGGTGTTGGGGTCGGTAGCGATGATGACCTCGGTGACGTCCACTCCGTCGTCCTGAGTTCCCACGCGAGTCAACAACTCTCGGATGCGCAGCTGGTCCGGACCCACACCGTTCAGCGGATCCAGCGCTCCACCGAGCACGTGGTAGCGGCCCTTGAATTCTCGCGTACGTTCAACGGCCTGAACATCTTTGGGCTCTTCGACGACGCAGATCATCGACCTGTCGCGTCGTGAGTCGGCGCAGATTCGGCACAGTTCCTTGTCCGAGACCGTGCCGCACACGATGCAGAACTGCACACCATCGCGGATGCGCTGCAGTGCGCGCATCAGCCGGTCCACCTCAGGCGGTTCGACACCGAGGAGGTGAAAGGCTATGCGCTGAGCGCTCTTCGGACCGACCCCGGGAAACTTGCCGAGTTCGTCGATCAGATCCTGAACCGGACCTTCGTACACCGCCTAGAACCCGGGCAGGCCGGGCATGCCACCGAGACCACCAGCGAGGGGGCCCATCTTCTCGCTCGCGACGTTCTGCGCTGCCTTCGACGCATCGGCGATGGCACCGATCACCAGGTCCTGCAGGGTCTCGACGTCGCCGGGATCGACGACCTTGGGGTCGATGGCCAGTCCGACCACCTCACCGGTTCCCTTGACCGTGGCGACTACGAGTCCGCCGCCCGCCTGGCCGGTCACTTCGGTTTCCGCGATCTCGGCCTGCGCGGCCATCAGCTGCTGCTGCATCTGCTGGGCCTGCTGCAGGATCGATGCCATGTCGGGCTGCTCACCGGGTTGCACTGTGCCGTCCTCTCGCGTGGGTCGAAGCAAACACCAGCGTAGTCGCACGGGGTTCGAGGACTCGCGTCCGCACACGCCCCACGTCTGAGCATCCGTCACTTCTGAGCCCCCCGTAGCCTGAAGGCATGAACGCGCCGGCGAGCCCAACCCCTCGCAAGCGTCGGGTGACTCCCGAGACCATGGCCGAGGCAGGCATTGCACTGACCCTGTCCAAAGTGACGGTGAAGTCGGTGGCCGACAGCCTGGGCGTCTCGATCGTCGCGATCTACAACAACATCGACGATCTGTGCTCCCTCAAGGCCTTGGTGGCAGAGGAGATTCTGCGCCGGTGGTCGCCGCCGCTTCCCGGTGACGACGAATCGATGCACGACGCGTTGCTGTCACTCGCCTCGGCGATGCGCGAGCTGGTGCACACCAACCCGGGCATCGCGGAGTACCTGATCGGCCTGACTCCCAGTTCCATCGACGGCCTTCGGATGGCCGACGTGGTGCAGACGAGCTACCGGCTGCGCTACGACCTCACACACAAGCAGGCGACATGGGCCGTCATCACTGTCGTCGAGCACGCCATCGCACTAGCAGAGATCGTCTACAACGAAGCCCGACGCGATCGTGAGTACGACGACGCCATTGCCGCTCGCACCGACCTCGAGACTCTCCCCGGGGCGTACGACACGGTCGACCGTGGACCCGACGGCATGTTTCTGTGGTCGATGCGCACCGTGGTGGTCGGGACCCTGGCGCTCATCCAGGATCCCGACTTCGAGAAGGTCTAGATCAACTCGCGGCGCAGATTCTCCAGCGTCGCGGCCTGGATCTTCTTCAGACCGAGCGGTGCGAACGTCTTCTCGAAGAATCCGCCGATTCCGCCCGCGCCCTTCCATTCCGTCGTCGTGGTGACCGTGGTGCCTGCGCCGTCCGGGGCTACGGACCAGGTGGTGACCATCGAAGAGTTGGCATCGCGTTCGGTGATGGTCGATCCGGCGACGCTGACGGTCGCGGCGACGTTGCGCACTCGCTTCTCGGTGGCCTGCAGGGTCCAGGTGGCCACCGTTCCGTCTCCTTGCCCGCCCTGCACCACCTCGTAGTCGCGGTACTGCTCGGGCAGGATGCGAGGGCGCACCGTCTCGTAGTCGGCGAGAGCGGCGAGTACCCGATCGGGCGTGGTGGCGATGGTTGCGGAACTGGATGCACTGACCTGAGCCACGGAAACGTTCTCCTTCTCTAGCGAACGGGATGTGCGTCCATCCTGCCTCCCCTCGGAACCACATTCGGCATCGCGCCGACACATCTGTGACGTGCTTCACAAGTTGAATTTCGCACCCGTAAAACACATGCATGGCCCAACCATTTGTCCTGTTTGCTCCGATTCCCCACTCCGATTCGGCAACAGTTGCGTGAAGTTTCACCGGTCGGACGCCGATGCCGGTGGATACCACGCGGTACGAGATATAGCGTCAATACGTGGCTTCAGTGAATGCTCTTCTCGGACGACGGCCAGAACCGAGGGAGAGCGGTTACGCAGCGCACCGGTCGGGTGTCGAGCAGTTGCTTCGCAGCTATCGCGCAATTCCGGCCGCTGCGACGGTGCGTCTGGCGAAGAAGACGTCCAACCTGTTCCGGGCCCGGACGACCACCACCACGCCTGGGCTCGACGTGTCGGGACTGAGCAAGGTCATCACCGTCGATCCCGCCTCGCGCACAGCCGATGTCGCCGGCATGTGCACGTACGAGGACCTGGTCGACGCGACGCTTCCCTACGGCCTCGCTCCCCTCGTCGTCCCGCAGCTCAAGACGATCACCCTCGGTGGTGCCGTCACCGGCCTCGGCATCGAGTCGACGTCGTTCCGCAGCGGTCTCCCGCACGAGTCGGTACTCGAGATCGACGTACTCACCGGCAGCGGCGAGATCGTCACCGCAACGCCAGAGGGCGAACACACAGATCTGTACTGGGGCTTCCCCAATTCCTACGGCACCCTCGGCTACTCGACTCGGCTGAAGATCCAGCTCGAGACCGTGCTGCCGTATGTCGCGTTGCGCCACCTACGATTCCACGACCTCGAGACCCTTCAGTCGACGATGGACACCATCGTCACCCACCGCGAGTACGACGGCATCGCGGTCCAATACCTCGACGGCGTGGTCTTCAGCGCCGACGAAAGTTACCTCACGCTCGGCGTTCAGACCGACGAACCCGGGCCGGTGAGCGACTACACCGGTGCCGACATCTTCTACCGTTCGATCCAACACGATTCGGACACACCGAAGACCGACCGGCTGACCATTCACGACTACCTGTGGCGCTGGGACACCGATTGGTTCTGGTGCTCCCGCGCATTCGGAACCCAGAACCCGACAATTCGACGCTTCTGGCCGCGTAAGTACCGACGCAGTAGTTTCTACTGGAAACTGATCGGCCTCGATCGCAAGTACGACATTGCCGACCGACTCGAGAAGCGCAAGGGAAAGCCGCCGCGCGAACGCGTCGTGCAGGACGTCGAGGTTCCGATCGAACACACCGCCGGCTTCGTGACGTGGTTCCTCGACAACATTCCGATCGCGCCGTTGTGGTTGTGCCCGTTGCGTCTTCGCGAGCCGGCGGCCCCCGGCGCCAATCCGGCCCGGCCGTGGCCGCTGTACCCACTCGAACCGAAGCGCACCTACGTCAACATCGGCTTCTGGTCCTCGGTACCGATCGTTGCCGGCGAACCCGAGGGTGCCGCGAACCGCGCCATCGAGAAGAAAGTAACCGACTTCGACGGGCATAAATCGCTGTACTCGGACGCTTACTACACCGAGGATGAATTCGCTGTGCTGTACGGCGGCGACAGATACGAAGAACTGAAAAAGAAATACGATCCCGAATCCCGATTGTTGGATTTGTACTCGAAGGCGGTGCAACGCAAATGACGACGTTCAAGGACTCCGGCAATCGCACGGTGAACGGTGCCCAGAAGCTCAAGATCTCCGAGATTCTCGAACTGATCTCCGACGGCAACATCCCATTGCGTTTCACCGCATACGACGGCAGCACCGCAGGACCCGAGGACGCGAAGATCGGCCTCAACCTCAAGAGTCCCCGCGGAACCACCTATCTCGCAACTGCTCCCGGCGACCTCGGCATGGCGCGTGCCTACGTCTCGGGCGACCTGGAAGCCACCGGCGTTCATCCCGGCGACCCGTACGAGTTGCTGGCGCTGATGGGCGACGAGCTGCATTTCCGTCGACCGTCGGCGATGACACTGACGTCGATCGCGCGTTCGCTCGGCTGGGATGTGTTGCGGCCCATCGCTCCCCCGCCCCAGGAGGCGATTCCGCGGTGGCGTCGTATCGCAGAAGGTCTGCGTCACTCCAAGACTCGCGACGCCGAAGCGATCCATCACCACTACGACGTGTCCAACGCCTTCTACGAGCAGGTGCTCGGCCCCTCGATGACGTACACCTGCGCGGCGTTCGAGAGCGCGGACCACTCTCTCGAGGCTGCACAGGAGAACAAGTACCGCCTGGTGTTCGACAAGCTCGGCCTGCAACCGGGTGATCGCCTGCTGGACATCGGCTGCGGGTGGGGCTCGATGGTGCGCTACGCCGCACGCAGAGGCGTCCGGGTCATCGGCGTGACGCTCTCCCAGGAGCAGGCGTCGTGGGCGCAGAAAGCCATTGCCGACGAAGGACTTTCCGACCTCGCCGAGGTGCGCTTCTCCGATTACCGCGACGTACCCGAGACCAACTTCGACGCAATCTCGTCGATCGGACTGACCGAGCACATCGGCGTGCAGAACTATCCGTCGTACTTCACCTTCATCCAGTCCAAGCTGCGTGACGGCGGTCGGCTGCTCAACCACTCGATCACCCGGCCGGACAACCGCGCCCATGCCAAGGCCGGCAGCTTCATCGACCGGTATGTCTTCCCCGACGGGGAGCTCACCGGCTCGGGCCGCATCATCACCGAGATCCAGGACGTCGGACTCGAGGTTCGCCACGAGGAGAATCTGCGCGAGCACTATGCCCTGACCCTCGCCGGATGGTGCCGGAACCTTGTCGACAACTGGGATGCCTGCGTCGCCGAGGCCGGTGAAGGAACAGCCCGAGTCTGGGGCCTGTACATGGCCGGATCCCGCCTGGGCTTCGAGCGCAATGTCGTTCAGCTGCACCAGGTTCTGGCGGTCAAGCTCGGACCGAAGGGCGAAGCAGGCGTCCCCCTGCGGCCTTGGTGGAACGGCTGACGCATGTGAGCGCTAGCGACCTGTCGCCCGCAGGATGACCCGGGCCGTCTCGGTCGGCTGATCCCAGTGCGGGAAGTGTCCGCATTTGTCGAACCAGTGCAGGGTGGCGTCGGGGAATCGCTCCAGCGCCACCTTTGCCTGGCTGGGCGTCGTCACCTTGTCCTGGCGACCCCAGCCGATGAGCAGTGAACCCTGCAGTGAGCCTTTCGTGGCACCCAACTGCTTCGGCCCGTGAATCAGGGCCTTGCGCGCAGCGTCGAGCGACGGTGACGTCTTGGAGGAGAAGCCCTTCAGCTCCCGCTCGACCAATTCACTCGGCAGCTTCCAGGGAGCAGCCGAGAACTGAGCCAGCGCAGCCGTTCTGGTGACGGGGTTGCCGGCCAGGAACGGCACCAGCGGCTGCACGTTCTTCATCAGCGCCAACGACGCGGTGATGGTGGCTCCGAAGATCTTGACCTGACGGTCGTTCCAGAATCCGCCGGGATCGAGCGCCACCATCGACCCCCGATGACCGCGGCGGGCCAGTTCGACGACCATCCGAGCGCCCATGGAGCTACCGACGAGGTCGGCGTCGGCCAGTCCCTCGTTGTCGAGGAATTCTCTCAGGGCGTCGGTCAACGTCGCGATGGAGACCTCTGCCAAAGGCGGAGTCTGCCCGAAGCCGGGCAGGTCGAGGGCGATGACCTCTCGATGCTTGGCGAGGGCAGGAACGATCGGGTCCCAGTTTCGGTGCGAGGACCCGAGCCCGTGGACGAGGACGATCGGGGTTCCGGTTCCGGTTCTGACGGTATGCATACCCGCGTGGTACCCCGAGCGCGCCGATCTACACCTTCGGGCTGTAATGCGAAGGGTCCGATCGTCGCTCCACGGGCGGCAGATTTCGGGCCGGGGTGTGGACGAGCGGTGTCGTCGAAGGGATTCTCCCCGTGGCGCGATCCCAACCGGCGCGGCCCCGCGGGTGCAGGCGACGACGCGGCGGCACCACCCCGAACACGAGGTTCACCGCCTTGCCGAACAGCGCGAAACGCTTTGCGTCCCGGTCCGACCAGCTGTAGCCGAGAAGTGTGCGTACCGGCTCGTCGTAGAGCCCGACGGTGATCCAGACGAACAGCCTCGCCACCGGACGACGGAACACGGCCCAGATCGGCTCGGGTAGCCAGGATGCGTACGGCGGTGGCCCCAGTGTCGACAGGTCCAACACCCCACGCGCGGCCATGTTGTCCTCCAACACGGTGCTGCACATGTGGTTCCAGTACTGCTGGAACTCGGGCCAGGTGGCGGGTACCGACCGCATGCTCATGCCGTAGAGGCGGTACCACTGCACGTGCTCGTCGAACAGCTGCACCTTCTGCACCTCTGTCAGTCCGCCCATGAAGTGGTCGGCGGTGAGCACCGTGCCCATGAAGAAGGTGGCGTGCGCCCAGTAGAACGTGTCGGGATCGAGTGCGTGGTACTTGCGCCCCTTGGCGTCGATTCCTTTGATGTTCGTGTGGTAGCCGCGGACCTGCAGTGCGGTCTCCTCGGCACGATCGCCGTCGAACACGACCCCGCCGATGGGGTACAACGATCGGTACAGGCGCTGCCAGCGCTCGTCGAAGAACGTCGAATGCTGCTCCACCCCGGCCCCGAGCCCCGGGTGCATGTTCTGCATCGACCCTGCCCAGACGCCCTGCAGCATCCCACGCCAGTCGCCGAAGTACTTCCAGGTGAGCGAGTCGGGACCGAGCGGGACCGGACGATCACTCTGACTACGCATGTTGTCAGACTAGAGTTGACAACATGCGTAGTCAACAGCTGGAGGAGCGCAGAACCAAGCGGTACGACGCATTGCTCGCAGCCGGGGTCGAGCTCCTCGGCTCCCCGGACGGGCCTGCTGTCAACGTGCGCGCCGTCTGCCGTACCGCCGGACTGACCGAGCGCTACTTCTACGAGAGCTTCACCGACCGGGATTCGTTCGTCCGCGCCGTGTATCAGTGGGTGGGCACCAGGGCTCGAAACGCTCTGCTCGACGCCGTCAGTGCGGCGGCCACCCCCGAGGACACCATCGACGCGCCGGTCCGAGCATTCGTCGAACTCATCATCGACGAACCGCGAACGGGGCGGGTACTACTCATTGCGCCGTTGGCCGAACCGGCGCTGAGCCGCCGCGGTCTCGATCTGCTGCCCGGTTTCGTCGAACTGGTCCACACACAACTTCCCGACACCGAAGACCGACAGCTGATCGCCGTCGGAACGGTCGGCGCGCTGACCGCTCTGTTCATCGGCTACCTCGACGGCACCGTGACCGTCAGCCGTGACGCTCTCGTGGCGCACTGCATTCGGCTGATTTCCACAGCCTCCGTGCAAGGATGACACCACCTCGACCAGAAGGAGTTTTCATGTCCGATCTCGACCAGTCGTTCGCCGATGCGCAGGTTGACGTCAAGAAACTCACGTCCAAGCCGAGCAACGACGATCTACTGAGCCTGTACTCGCTCTACAAGCAGGGTTCGATCGGTGATGTCTCGGGTAAGCGGCCGGGGCGGCTGGACATGGTGAACCGTGCGAAGTTCGATGCCTGGGCGAAGCTCGAAGGTACGAGCCAGGATTCGGCGAAGCAGCAGTACGTGGATCTGGTGACCAAGCTCCTCGCCGGCTGAGCCAACGGCTATGGTCGAGTGCGGGGGTAACGCAACGAAGGGACCCGCATGAGACGCACCGACAGCGACGTCGACGAGGCCGAGCTCGATATCGAGAAGCCGAAGACCCACGCGGCAGGCCCCGTCGCCGTTGCCGTGTCCATGAAGCGAGCACTCGGGCACATGGGCCCGAAGCGCACCGCTCAGACACTTCTCAAACTGAATCAGGCCGAGGGCTTCGACTGCATGAGTTGCGCCTGGCCCGATCCGGATCCGGGCCACCGGCACGCGGCGGAATTCTGCGAGAACGGCGCGAAGGCCGTGGCCGAGGAGGCGACGACCACGCGAGCGACCCCGGAGTTCTTCGCGCAGCACAGCATTGCCGAGCTCGACGGACATACCGAGCACTGGCTCGGCCAGCAGGGCCGCATCACGCATCCGATGATCAAGCTGCCCGGCGGCAGCCACTACGAGCCCATCGAGTGGGACGACGCGTTCCGCCTGATCGGCGACGAGCTGAAGTCTCTCGCCAGTCCCGACGAGGCCATCTTCTACACGTCGGGCCGCGCCTCCAACGAGTCCGCGTTCACGTACCAACTGTTCGCGCGGTCGTTCGGCACCAACAACATGCCCGACTGTTCCAACATGTGTCACGAGTCGACGTCCATCGCACTGCAGGAATCCATCGGCATCGGCAAGGCCAGTGTCACCCTCGACGACGTCCACAACGCCGAACTGATCATCCTGGCCGGACAGAATCCCGGCACCAATCACCCGCGCATGCTCTCGGCCCTCGAGCTGGCGAAGCAGAACGGCGCAAAGATCCTGTCCATCAACCCCCTTCGCGAAGCGGGTCTGCTGAACTTCAAGAATCCGCAGACCCCCCGCGGCATGGTGGGACCGGGAACGGACCTGTCGGATCTGCACCTGCCGATCAAGCTAAACGGCGACCTCGCGCTGTTCCAAGCACTCGGCTCGCTCCTGGTGAAGTGGGACGCACTCGATCACGAGTTCCTCGACAACTACACCGTCGGCTTCGACGCGTGGAAGGCGCACGTCGCCGAGGTCGATTGGGACCTCGTCACCGAGGTGACCGGATTGTCGGTAGCGCAGATCACCGAGGCCGCCGAGATGCTGCGCGACTCCAAGGCGACGGTCTTCTGCTGGGCCATGGGCCTCACGCAGCACCGCAATGCCGTCGCCACCATCAAGGAAGTCACCAATCTCGCGTTCGCCCAGGGCAACATAGGCAAGGCAGGAGCAGGCCTGCTCCCGGTACGCGGCCACTCGAACGTGCAGGGCGACCGGACCATGGGCATCTGGGAGCGCCCTCCGGTGAAGTTCCTCGACGCGATGGCCGCGGAGTTCGACTTCGAGCCACCGCGCGAGCACGGCTTGGACACCGTCGATTCCATCCGGGCCATGCGCGACGGCAAGGCGCACTTCTTCCTCGGGCTCGGCGGAAACTTCGTCCAGGCCACGCCGGACAGTGACGTCACCTTCGAGGCGCTCCGCAAGATGCGGATGACGGTGCAGATCTCCACCAAGATCAACCGATCCCACCTCGTCTGCGGTGAGACCGCCTTGATTCTGCCGACCCTGGGCCGCACCGAGAAGGACGTGCAAGCCAGTGGCGAGCAGTGGATCTCGGTCGAGGACTCCACCTGCTCGGTGCACTCGTCCCGAGGACCGCTGAAGCCCGCGAGCGAGTTCCTGCGCTCGGAGGTCGCGATCGTCAGCGGTATCGCCGAGGCCACCCTCGGAACCCGATACGGTCTCGACTGGAAGGGTTTCCGCGACGACTACCGCAACATCCGTAAGCACATCTCGCGCGTCGTCGCCGGTTGCGAGGGGTACGAGGTCAATGTTCGACGCCCCGGCGGCTTCGTCCTACCGCATCCCCCTCGCGACAGCAGGACGTTCGAAACCAAGAGCGGCAAGGGCGAATTCGCGGTCTCGCCGATCGATGTGCTGCAGGTTCCGCCGGGCCATCTGATCCTGCAGACGCTGCGCAGCCACGATCAGTTCAACACCACGATCTACGGGCTCAGCGATCGGTACCGCGGCATCGAGAACGGCCGACGCGTCATCTTCCTGCACCGAGAAGACATCTCCACGCTCGGCTTCCGCGACGGCGACATGGTCGACCTCGTCACCAAGTGGGACGACGACGACGTGGAACGGTGCGCTCCGTCGTTCCGCATCGTCGAGTACGACACCCCGCGTGGATCGGCTGCCGCGTACTACCCGGAGACCAATCCGCTGATTCCGTTGGATTCGACTGCGCTGCAGAGCAATTGCCCCACCTCGAAGTCGGTGATCATCTCGATGGTTCCGGCCGGGACGGGTGTGCAGGGAACGGCGAACGGCCATCAGGACAACGAGGGATCGGACGAAGGGCACAAGTCGCACCCGCAGCCGCATCACCTGAGCTGACGGTCACCGGCACGACCGGCAGTGGGTCGTCCTACACGATGTCCCACTGCCGGAACTGTCGGCGCATCACGTCGTCGGCGGCCTCGGCGTCGCCTCGCTCGAAGGCCTCGATCAGTTCTTCGTGACTGCGCACGGCGTTGTCACCCCACTGCCTGTCGGTCGCGTACACCCGCGGGGTGTATCTGACTGCGCCGAGCAGAAACCACGCCAGTGTGCTTCCGCCTGCGATCTTGTTGACGGATCGGTGGAACTCGAACTCGTAGTACTCCACCGATTCGGTATCGGAGCGAGCCACGGCGGCGCGCAGACCGTCGGTGAGCGCAGTCAACCGGCCGAGATGCTCGGTTGTGATGTTGCCGGCTGCTCGGCCGGCGAGCGCGCCGGCGATGGTGCCCTGCAGCCAGAAGATGTCGTCCACGTCCTGCGGCGACAACTCGTTCACGCGGTAGCCACGATGGGGCACCTGCTCGACCAGCCCCTCACCTCGCAACGCGACGAGTGCCTCCCGAACAGGAGTCGCGCTGACCCCGAGCTCGGCCGCTGCCTCGTCGATGCGTACGAACGAGCCGGGCTGCAGCACTCCGGTGACGATCCGCTGGCGAATACTCCCAGCGACATCCTCGGACAGCTGCGGCCGACGCGGAATCGGTCGCTCGGGCGATGCGGCGCGAGTGAGATCGGTGCTCATGGAATCACTCCTGCACTTGCTCCTGCACGGTCGGACGGCGGGGGTTGTAGCAACCCGAAGTGACGCATAGTGTGTCCTGGACAACATGTGAATCACATCAAATATATGTGATGCGATCTGCTGGAGGATAGAGCCCGTGACGGACCAGATCGAACGAACGAACGAGAGCACCTTCGAAAGCCTCGACCCCAGAACAGGTGTCGCACTCGCCACGTATCCGATCGCGGGCACCGAAGAGGTCGGCATCGCCGTCGCTCGCGCCCGATCGGCCGCGCGATGGTGGGACGCGCAGGGCTTCGAGGGCCGCATGCGGTGGCTGCTGGAGTTCAAGTCCGCGATCGCCCGCGACGCCCCGAGCCTCGCCGCGGTCATCGCTGCGGAAACCGGCAAACCCGACGAGGACTCCCTGCTCGAGGTCATGCTCGGCGTCGAACACATCGATTGGGCGGCGCGCAACGCCGAGAAGACGTTGAAGCAACGCAAGGTCGGATCCGGCCTGCTCGCCGTGAACCAGAAGGCCTACGT
The DNA here is from genome assembly GCF_022810385.1 of Rhodococcus sp. ARC_M12. Taxonomy (NCBI): domain Bacteria; kingdom Bacillati; phylum Actinomycetota; class Actinomycetes; order Mycobacteriales; family Nocardiaceae; genus Rhodococcus; species Rhodococcus sp. ARC_M12. The sequence goes on from NZ_JALGQI010000004.1 coordinate 41,421, forward strand.
CGGCTACCGCCCGTTCGGCGTCGTCGGAGTCATCGGCCCCTGGAACTACCCGCTCTACACCCCGATGGGTTCCATCGCGTACGCCCTCGCAGCCGGCAACACCGTGGTGTTCAAGCCGAGCGAACTGACGCCGGGCGTCGGCACCTGGTTGGCCGAGAAGTGGCAGTCACTGGCCGCTCCGCACCCGGTGTTCCAGACGATCACCGGCGACGGATCCACCGGCACCGCCCTCGTCGAATCCGGCGTCGACAAGATCGCGTTCACCGGGTCCACGGCCACGGCCAAGAAAGTCATGGCCACCTGCGCGAAGTCGCTGACCCCACTCGTCGCCGAGTGCGGCGGCAAGGACGCGATGCTCGTCGACGCAGATGCGAACATCGCTGCCGCAGTGGAATTCGCGACGTTCGGCGCGATGGGCAACGCGGGCCAGACCTGCGCGGGCGTCGAACGCATCTACGTCGCCGCTCCGGTGTACGACCGCTTCGTCGCCGACTTCACCACCGCCGTCCGGGCGCTGAAGCCCGGCGGAACGAAGACCTCGTCCTACGGTCCGATGACCCTGGGCAAGCAGAGCGAGATCGTCCGAGGCCAGATCGAGGACGCCCTGGCCAAGGGCGGCAAAGCCGTTGTCGGCGGCCTCGATTCGCTGCACGGGCCGTACATCGACCCGGTGATCCTGACCGACGTGCCCGAGGATTCCACGGCCATCACCGAGGAGACCTTCGGCCCGACCGTCGTGGTCAACAAGGTGCGAGATCTGGACGAGGCCATCGAGCGAGCCAACGCGTCGAAGTACGGACTGGGAGCGTCGGTGTTCACCCAGGACAGCGCAGTGGGTAGGCGCGCCGCCGAGAAGCTCGATTGCGGTGTGGTGACGGTCAATTCGGTTCTCGGCTTCGCCGGTGTTCCGGCGCTGCCGTTCGGTGGCACCGGCGATTCGGGCTTCGGCCGCATCCACGGGGCCGACGGCTTGCGCGAGTTCAGTACCGTCAAGTCGTTGACGGTGCAGAGTTTCGCCGCTCCGGTGAACCTGCTGACGATGAAGCGCAAGGCGCGCAACATGAAACTCTCCGTACTGGCGCTGAGGCTTCGTCACGGACGGGGCTGAGCAATGGACGTCTCGCCGAAGAAGGGGCGCTTCGGTTGGCTACGGCGCATCGAGGAACTCGATCCGGTCCGAGATTGCCACACGATCCACCGCATCACGGCCGGGTACGAGTTCCCCTGGGACTACCAGCGCGCCCTCGAATTCGCGTTGTTCCGCACGTACTGCGTGCCGAGTATCTCGGAATTGCTCGCGCGAACCGGCGAGTTCGAGAAGCGGCCCCAGAAGCGCTACGACGACACCGCGCTACTGATGGCCGAGATGCTCGAGCACGGCTACGACTCCGAGCGGGGTCGGGAGTCGCTGCGCACGGTCAACCGGATGCACGCGCAGTACGACATCTCCAACGACGACATGCTCTACGTACTGACGACGTTCATCTACGAACCCATCGAGTGGATCGATACCTACGGTTGGCGCCGGCTGCACCCCAAGGAACGACTCGCCACCTTCCACTTCTACTCCGAAGTGGGAAAGCGAATGGGTATCAAGCACATTCCCGAGTCGTACACCGAGTTCGCGCAATTCAAGCTCGACTACGAAGAGCGGACGTTCCGCTTCAGCGAGGACAATCGCCGGATCGGCACGTACACCCTCGACCTGTACTGCTCCTGGTACCCCGCTGCGCTGACCCCAGCCGTGCAGCAGGGAGTGTTCGCACTGTTGGACGACCGGATGGCCGGTGCCTTCGGCTTCCCCGCAGGCTCGCAGACGGTCGAGCGGGTGGCCGTACGCGCTCTGCGTGCCCGAGCGCGGGTGGAGCGATTCCTACCCAAGCGAACGCGATCGCGGGCCACCGCCGACCCGTCGAACAGGACCTACCCCGGGTATCCCGTCGGGTACAGCCCGCGAGATCTGGGCACCCATCGCAGTTGTCCGGTGGCGGCGACGTAACTGCGAACTCGCCGGGTCACAGTCCGTCCACCCACCGGCCGAACGCATCGCGAAACTCCCACGAGAGCGGCAGCGGTGCCAGAGCGGTGTTCGGATCCGCGGGTAGCGGGCCGAGCTCGCCCAACGTGTGCGAGCTGTTGGCGAAGTGTGCGAAGTCGAGGTCGGTGTGCGCCAGGGCCACTCGGACGTTGTCGACCTGGCCGCAGGAGACGTTGAGGTCCTTGTCCGAGCAGGTCAGGAACGTGGAGTACGAGTCCGGAAGTGCGGCAGCCAGATTCGCCGGGTCCGTGACATCCGCTTCACGCAGGAACACGGCGTTCTGCTGCAGTCCGAGACCGTCGACGATGGGGTCGGGCTCGGCGGACAACGGTCGTCCCGCACGGATATCGGCGACGGCCTGGGCGAAACGATTCCGGGACGACGCGGCCTGGTCCTCGGTGAACTGGCCCGCCGCCACGGCCTCGTCGATGTTGCGATCGACCTGCGCGGTAAGCAGGTCGAGGTAGCGGATCGACAACGGCTCGAGCAAACCGACATTCGCGATCGCCGCACTGTCGGCATCGGCCAGGCGCAGTGCCGTCAGCGCGCCCTCGCTGTGCCCGATCACCGTCGTGCGATCCGCCCCGACACCGGTCCGCTGTTGCAGGAATGCCAGTGCGTCCGCAGCATTGTCGACCTGCGCGTCGAAGCCGGGAGGGTTGTTGGGATCCACACCGGCCAGTCCGGTCCGGCCGCCACCGAGCTTGTCGAATCGCAGGCTCGCAATCCCGCGCCTGGACAGCTCGTCCGCAACGTACGCGGTCGTGTTCAGCTGCAGATCACCCGAGTTGCCGTTGCGATCGGTCGGCCCGCTGCCCGGCAGCACCAGAGCGACGCCGCGGGTATCGCCTACCGGCGCGCGAAGGCTGCCGTGGAAGGTGATGCCACCGGACTCGAAGCTCACTTCGGAGTCGAGCGCGTCGTCCGGCGACCACGGAACGTCGATCGGAGCAGCGGTCGCGGTCCCCGCGCCGACGAGAAGAATCGACGTCACCAGTGCGGCCAGCAGTTGTCCGGTGCGCAGCATGTAGCCAGAGTAACAATCCAACCGCCCGTTCGGGTACTGCGCGGCCGTCGATCCGGGGACGCACTGCAGTCGCCCATACCTGCCCGACAGCCGCTCGGGGAGGCGTCGGACATGCCCGATACACGACGGCCTTCGAGGACCGACAGGGGGCCGAAGTGCTGGTCGGGGCACACCCCGAATCGGATAGGACGTAGCCTGGCGGAGAAGGTTCGGTGGCTCGACCGGAATGACACTCGTGTTGTTCGGTTAGATTGGGAGAGCCACCAGGCACGATGCAAGAGGGTCGAGACCTGTCAACGAGCGACGGGTCACCACAATCGAGGAGAACAGGCCATGGCTTTACCAGTATTGACACCGGAACAGCGCACCGCGGCGCTGGCCAAGGCGGCCGAGGCACGCACTGCGCGGTCGAAGCTGCTCGCGTCCGTCAAGTCCGGCGAACTCAGCGTCGCGGACGTTCTCGCCAAGGCGGAGAACGACGAGATCGTCAAGAAGACCAAGGTGTCCGCCCTGATCAAGGCCCTTCCGGGTGTTGGTTCCGTGCGCGCCGCACAGCTGCTCGAGCAGCTGTCCATCGCCGATACCCGCCGCATCGGTGGCCTCGGCGCAAACCAGCGCGAAGCCCTCCTGGCTGCCGTCGCATCCTGATTCTGCAGGTAGCGCACTACGTGCAGGGCTAGCATTTCGGCCATGAACGTCGAAGTGACCCTGCTGCCGGGAATCGGGGTGCGTAAGGATTTCGCCCTCGCTTCCGGGCGCCGCATAGGCGTCATCACCCGCAAGGACGGCGCGAACGAGTTGATCGTCTCGCGCAAGGACGACCCCGATGCGACGCAGGCGTCCATCACGTTGAGCAATGAGGAAGCGGCGGCCCTGGGCAATCTGCTCGGGTCGCCGCAACTCATCGCCCAGCTCGGGGAAGAGCATCGCGACCTCCCCGGAATCAACACTCGCCAGCTCCCCGTCAGGGAGGGCTCGCGGTACGACGGCCGCCCCCTCGGCGATACCGGGATGCGCACCAAGACCGGCGTCTCGATCGTCGCAGTGATGCGCGCAGGCCAGGTTCAACCCTCCCCCACCCCGGACTTCACCCTCGTCTCCGGCGACCTACTGGTCGCCGTCGGAACGGCTGACGGTCTGGACGCAGCAGCCAAGTTGCTCACCGATGCCTGAGATCAGTCGGGGCTGAGCCGTGGCCGAGAGTGCACTCGCCCTCACCGAACTGGGAGCGGTGTTCTTCGTACTCGGCCTGCTCGCGCGACTCGCCGGCAAGATCGGCGTCTCCCCCATTCCGTTCTATCTGCTCGGCGGCCTGGCTTTCGGCAACGGCGGAATCGTCACTCTCGGCGGTATCGACGAATTCAGTGAACTTGCGAGCGAAATCGGCGTCGTTCTGCTGCTGCTCCTACTCGGACTCGAATACACCGCCACCGAACTCGTCACCGGCCTGCGCCGATCGTGGATGGCCGGGCTGGTCGACATCGTGCTCAACTTCGCACCAGGTGCCCTGGTCGCCCTACTGCTCGGCTGGGGCGGAGTGGGCGCACTCGTGATGGGCGGTGTCACGTACATCTCGTCGTCGGGCATCATCGCCAAGGTCCTCACCGATCTGGGCCGACTCGGCAACCGCGAAACGCCCGTCGTGCTGTCCATCCTGGTGTTCGAGGACCTGGCAATGGCCATCTACCTGCCCATTCTGACCGCAGTCCTGAGCGGGGTGAGCTTCCTCGGCGGACTCGAAGCCCTCGGAATCTCACTGTTCGTCGTCACCTTCGTGCTCGTCGTCGCGCTGCGATACGGCAGATTCGTCTCCGCCGTACTCGACAGTCCCGACCGCGAGGTCGTCCTGCTCAAGGTCCTCGGATCCGCCCTGCTGGTGGCCGGCATCGCGTCGGAGCTGCAGGTTTCCGCTGCCGTCGGCGCGTTCCTGCTCGGCATCGCGATCTCCGGGTCGACGGCCGACAACGCCACTCGCGTGCTCGAACCCCTCCGCGATCTCTTCGCCGCGATGTTCTTCGTGGTGTTCGGTCTCGCCACCGACCCCGCGACCATCCCACCGGTGCTGGGCTGGGCCGTCGTGCTCGCGGTCACCACCACGGCCACGAAGATCGCGACGGGCTGGTGGGCGGCGGGCCGTCAGGGAATCGGACGACCGGGCCGGTTGCGCACCGGTGCGGCGTTGGTGGCACGCGGTGAGTTCTCGATCGTCATCGCCGGGCTGGCTGTCGCCGCAGGCGCGGTGGAAGGCGAGCTGGCCGCTCTGGCGACTGCGTACGTGCTGCTGATGGCCATCCTGGGGCCCATCGCGGCCCGAGTCGTCGAACCGGTCGCGCAGGTACTCCTACGCACGAAGCCCGCCGTGTGATTGGCTTTCGGAATGGTTGAGAAGCGGACGGCTCTGCGGCGACGGCCCCAGTTGTCCGAGGAAGTCGCCAGCCACGTCAGGCACCGCATCATGTCCGGGGAAGTGAGCCCGGGCGACTTCATTCGCCTCGACGAGACGGCCGCGGAACTCGGTGTCAGTGTCACTCCGGTCCGTGAGGCGCTGCTGACGCTGCGGGGCGAGGGCATCGTCGAACTCGTCCCGCATCGCGGATACAGGGTGTCCCCGCTGACACCGGAGGACATCGTCGACATCTTCTGGCTCCAAGGGCGGATTGCCGTCGAGCTGGTGCGCCGTGCTGCGCCGAAGATCACCGAGGCCGAGCTCGACCGGCTGGCCGAGCTCACCGCAGCGCTGTCGATCGCCGTCGAGAACGGCAAGCCGGAGGACGTGGAGAACTGTGAATTCGAGTTCCACCGCGTGCTGAATCGACTGGCCGAATCGGCGAAGCTGGCGTGGTTCCTCAACAACGCCACCCGCTACACACCCACCCGCCTGTACGCCACCGACCGTGAGTGGGGTCGGGCAGCAGTCCGCAACCACGAGGAACTCATCGATGCTCTCGTTCGAAACGACATCGACGCCGCCTGCGAATTGATGAAGCAACAATTCACAGACGGCGCCGAGAGGTTGATCGCGCATCGCGGTTGAGCGCTACGCGCATGTGAGCGAAACTTCGTAGTGGGCTACGAAGTTCCGTTCACATGGGGTCAGCGCAGCGAGGCGGGAACCTGGAAGCGCTCGCCGTACTTCTTCGCCAACTCGTCTGCACGAGTGACGAATCCGGCCTGACCACCCGGGTAGCCGACGACGTACTGGTGCACGCCTCCGGTCCACGCGGGGAAGCCGATGCCGAAGATCGAGCCGATGTTGGCGTCGGCGGTGGTGTTCAGAACACCCTCGTCGAAGCACTTCTGCGTCTCGATGGCCTCGATGAACAGCATGCGCTCCTTGAGGTCCTCGAACGGGATGTCCGCCGAACCCGACTTGAAGGCATCACGCAGTCCGGGCCACAGACCGGCGCGCTTGCCGTCCTCGTACTCGTAGAAGCCCGCGCCCTTGGCCTTCGACGGACGCTCGAACTCGTCGACCATCTTGTCGATGACCTCGCCGGCCGGGTCCTCGGGCGGAGTTCCACCCGCAGCCTTGATGGCGTCGTAGGTTTCCTTGCGGATCTTCTGCATCAGGTTGAGCGTGAGCTCGTCCGAGAGCTGCAGCGGCGCAGCCGGGTAGCCGGCCTGCAGACCGGCCTGCTCGATGGTCGACGGCTCGACGCCCTCGCCCAACATCGCGATGGCCTCGTTGATGAACGTGCCGATCACGCGAGAGGTGAAGAAGCCGCGACTGTCGTTGACGACGATCGGAGTCTTCTTGATGAGCTGCACCAAGTCGAATGCCTTGGCCAAGGCCGCGTCCGAGGTCTTCTCGCCGCGAATGATCTCCACCAGCGGCATCTTGTCCACGGGTGAGAAGAAGTGGATTCCGATGAAGTCTTCCTGACGCTTGATGCCCTGAGCCAAGCTCGTGATGGGCAACGTCGAGGTGTTGGAACCGAGCAGCGCCGTCGGATCGACGAGGTCCTCGATCTCCTGGAACACCTTCTGCTTCAACTCTTCCGACTCGAAGACGGCCTCGATGACGAGGTCTGCGCCTTCGACGTCCTTGGCGTCGGCGGTCGGGTGGATACGCGCGAGCAGAGCGTCCGACTTCTCCTGGGTGGTCTTGCCACGCGAGAGAGCCTTGGCCTCGATGGCCTCGGAGTACGCCTTGCCCTTCTGTGCCGACTCGAGGGCAACGTCCTTGAGCACCAAGTCGATTCCGGCCTTGGCGCACACGTAGGCGATGCCCGCGCCCATCATGCCTGCGCCGAGAACCGCGACCTTGGTGAAGGTGGTCTTCTCGATGCCGTCGGGGCGAGACTTGCCGGCGTTGATCGCCTGCAGATCGAAGAAGAACGCCTGAATCATGTTCTTGGACACCAGGCCGGTGACCAACTCGGTGAAGTACCGCGACTCGATGGTGGATGCATTGTCGAAATCGACCTGCGCACCTTCGACGGCCGCCGCGAGAATTGCGCGCGGAGCCGGCATCGGAGCGCCCTTGATCTGCTTGCGCAGGTTGGACGGGAAGGCAGGCAGGATCTGGGCGAGCTTCGGATTCGACGGCGTGCCGCCGGGGATCTTGTAGCCCTTGACGTCCCACGGTGCGACGCCACCCTCGGGGTTGGCCTTGATCCAAGCCTTGGCGCTGGGCACCAATTCCTCGATGCTGCCGACCAATTCGTGAATCAAGCCGATCTCGAGAGCCTTCTCCGGACGGAACCGGGTGCCCTGCGCGAGGACGGACATGAAGGCGGTCTGGATGCCGAGCAGTCGCGTCACACGCGTGACACCGCCGCCGCCGGGGAGCAGTCCGAGCGAAACCTCGGGCAGACCGATCTGCACGCCGGACACGTTGGCCGCGATGCGGTGATGCGTCGCGAGCGCGATTTCGAGTCCGCCGCCGAGTGCCGCACCGTTGATGGCGGACACGACCGGCTTACCGAGCTTCTCGATGCGGCGCAGCTGAGCCTTGACTTCCTGGACCTCGTCGAACACCCGCTGGGCGTCCTCGGGCTGAGCGGAGATGAGGGTGTGCAGGTCGCCACCGGCGAAGAACGTCTTCTTGGCGGAGGTGATCACGACGCCGGTGATGGAGTCGACCTCGGCCTCGAGGCGATCGACGGTGGCACCCATCGAGTCCTTGTACAGCTGGTTCATCGTGTTGGCGCCCTGGTTGGGGTCGTCCATCGTCAGGACGACAATGCCGTCGGCGTCCTGGTCCCACTGAATCATGTTGTCAGACATCGTAATACCTCAGACTCGCTCGATGATGGTGGCGACGCCCATGCCGCCGCCGATGCACAGGGTGATCAACGCGTATCGGCCGCCGCGGCGCTCGAGCTCGTCGAGCACGGTGCCGGTGATCATGGCTCCGGTGGCTCCCAGCGGGTGGCCCATGGCGATCGCACCGCCGTTGACGTTGAGCTTCTCGTTCGGGATGTTCAGATCCTTCTGGAAACGCAGCACCACGGAGGCGAACGCCTCGTTGAGCTCGAAGAGATCGATGTCGTCGACGGTCAGGCCCGCGGTCGCGAGAACCTTCTTCGACGCCGGGGTGGGCCCGGTCAGCATGATGGTCGTATCGGCACCACTGGTGGCGGTCGCGACGATGCGCGCCCTCGGCACCAGGTTCAGGTCCTTACCGGCCTGCTCGCTGCCGACGAGAACGAGTGCTGCGCCGTCGACGATGCCGGAGCTGTTACCGCCGGTGTGCACGTGATCGATCTTCTCGATCCAGTGGTACTTCTGCAGCGCGACGTCGTCGAACCCGCCCATGGCCGCGATACCGGTGAAGGCCGGGTTCAGCTTGCCGAGCGATTCCACGGTGCTGCCCGGACGCATGTGCTCGTCCTGATCGAGGATGAGCAGACCGTTCTGATCGGTGACCGGAACGACGGACTTGGCGAAGTAGCCACCGGACCACGCCGCTGCGGCGCGCTCCTGGGACTGCACGGCATAGGCGTCGACGTCCTCGCGGCTGAACCCCTCGATCGTCGCGATGAGATCGGCACCGATGCCCTGCGGGGCGAAGTAGGTGTCGTAGTTGGTGACGGGGTCCATGGCCCACGCGCCGCCGTCACTGCCCATCGGCACGCGCGACATCGACTCGACGCCACCGGCGATGACCAACTCATCCCAACCCGAGCGCACCTTCTGCGCGGCCAGGTTGACGGCCTCGAGGCCGGACGCGCAGAAGCGGTTCAGCTGGAAGCCGCCGACGGTGTCGGGCATCTTTGCAGCGAGCACTGCCGTGCGCGCGATATCCGCACCCTGATCTCCGACGGGTGAGACCACGCCGAGGATGAGGTCGGAGATCCGGTTCTCGTCCATGTCGGGAAAACGTCGACGAAGCTCGTCGATCAGGCCGGTCACCAGGGAAATCGGCTTCACCGAGTGCAGGGAGCCGTTCTTTCCTTTGCCTCGGGGAGTCCTGATGGCTTCATAAATGAATGCCTCTGTAGTCACAGCGCGCAGTTCCTTCCAGATACTCGATCTTCTCGCGGTCGCCGTCGCGGCCGACCGCATCGGTGCGAGGCCATGGCAGACCTCAGCTCATGCCAGAGTAGGGCCGCGAGAAGATCCGGCGTAAGGACCGAAACGAGCGTGGTGCATGACCCGACGCTCCGGTTCAGGTTTGAACGACCTGTCCGTGGGACACTCCCAAGGATCAGATCTACCGAGCTTGGAAGAAGACCGACCATGGAAACCGACAACGAACTGAGCGTGGGCGCTCGCGTCAAAGTACGCATTCACACCCCCGACGCCGAGGACAAGTCCGCTCAGGACGCCTACGAAACCGGAGCGATCGTCGAAGACTTCGGCGTGCAGACTCCCGACACCACGTCGAGGGAATGGGCAGTGGCCAGGCGCTGGGCCGTGGCACTCGACAGTGGCCGGTTGGTATTCGCCGACAACGAGGACCTCACCGTCGGCTGAATCAGGTCTCTTTGAGCGGTACCGCTCCCAGTTCGCTGACCAGCAGCTCCATCGCGACGGTTTCCGGGTCCCGGCGAACCGTAGGATCCGCTGGTTCGGCCGCAGCCTTGAGCAGCTCTTCCTCGTCCTCCGGCGTCTCCGGGGGTGGTGGGCCTACCGGCTCGGGCTCGTCGGGGTAGTCCGGCGCTTCGGGCATCGGAATGTCGTCGGCTCCGATGCCCGCCGAGGATCCGTCCCCCGCTGATCCGAAGCCGTCCGAGGTGGGACGGGGAGCCCCTGCCTGGCTCGGCCTCGAGAACTTCGGCAGCGACGCGGGTTTCGCTGCCGGTTCATCTTTTTTTGCTGATGACTGTTCCGGTGGTGCCGCGGCACCGACCAGACACACCACCGACCATTCCACGCCGAAGACGTCCCGCAGAGCGTCACGAATGACGTCGGCGTTGCGGGGTTCCTCCAGCCGCTTGGCCAACGGTGCCGAATCGTGGCCGAGCGTGATGGTGCCGTTCTCGACGGCGCGCACCGACGCACCGGAGAGCATCACCTCGACGGTCCGGCTCCGCTCTCGTACCTTCGTGCGCACCTCGGACCACACCGCTCGAACCGCAGCGGCGTCGGGCTCGCTCGACGCGGCGGCTGGGGCCGCCACGGGGTCCGGCTGCGGCTCGAACACGGGCTCCGGCTCTGGGCCGTAATCGTCCTCGGGCTCCGGCGGAAAATCTTCGTGGGAAACCGAGGCGACAGGTGCCGAATCCTGTTGCGCAGCAGCGGGTTCCGGTTCCGGTGCGGGCTCTGGAGTCGATTCGAGTTCCGGCTTCGACTCGGACACCGGGGCCGGCTGAGGCGTTGGCTCGGGTGTTGCGACGGGTTCGGGAGTGGCAGCAGGCTCCGGTATGGAAGCAGGCTCCGGTGTGGGAGCAGGCTCGGGAGTCGGAGCCGGCTCGGGTGCTGGAGCCGAGGCCGCAGGTGTAGGCGCAACGGGGGCGGGTGTAGGCGCAACGGGGGCAGGTGTGGGTGCGGCAGGTGCCGGCTCCGCGGCCGGTGGGCGTTGCGACGGTCGCTGGAACTTGTTCACCGGCGCCGGGCCCGAGGGTGCGGGCTCGTCGGAAGGTTGCAGCTGCGGTCGCGTCGGATCCGCGGCTGCCTGGGCGACGGCTGCCTGCTCGCCCGCCGGGAGAGTGACATCGAGCCGACGTTCCACCCGTTCGAGTCGTTGCAGTACCGCTGATTCCGCGTCGGAGGCCGAGGGAAGCAGCATGCGGGCGCACATCACTTCGAGCAGCAGACGCGGGGCCGTGGCACCGCGCATCTCGCCGAGTCCCGAGTGCACGATCTCGGCATAGCGAGTCAACGTGGCCGAGCCGAGCAGATCGGCCTCGTCACGCAGTCGCTCGAGTACGTCGCCCGGCACGTCGACCAAACCGCGTTCTCCGGCGTCGGGCACGGCTTTCATCAGGATCAGGTCTCGCATGCGATCGAGGAGGTCGATGGCGAAGCGGCGTGGGTCGTGGCCGGCGTCCATCACCTTGTCGACGGTGCCGAACAGTGCGCCGCCGTCGCCCGCGGCCAGTGCGTCGACTGCTTCGTCGATGAGTGCGACGTCCGTGACGCCGAGGAGCGACAGCGCCCTCGGGTAGGTGACGCCCTCGGGCCCGGCTCCGGCCAGGAGCTGATCCATGACGCTGAGCGAGTCACGGGGCGAACCGCCGCCCGCGCGGATGACCAGCGGGTAGACCGCATCCTCGACCGGGACCTGCTCCTGTCCACAGATCTTCTCCAGCAGCACGCGCATCGTCGACGGCGCGAGCAGCCGGAACGGATAGTGGTGGGTACGCGAGCGGATGGTGGGGAGCACCTTCTCGGGCTCGGTGGTCGCGAAAATGAAGACGAGGTGCTCGGGCGGTTCCTCGACGACCTTGAGCAGCGCGTTGAAGCCTGCCGGGGTCACCATGTGTGCCTCGTCGATGATGAAGATGACGTAGCGCGATTCGGCCGGGGCGTACACGGCCTTGTCTCGTAGATCGCGGGCATCGTCGACGCCACCGTGGCTGGCTGCGTCCATCTCGACGACGTCGAAGTTGCCCGGTCCACCGGGGGCGAGGGCGACGCAGGAGTTGCACACACCGCAGGGTGTCGACGTCGGACCCTCGGCGCAGTTCAGCGATCGGGCGAGGATGCGCGCGGAGGAGGTCTTTCCGCAGCCACGCGGCCCGGAGAAGAGGTAGGCGTGGTTGATTCTGTTGCTGTCCAACGCCACGCTGATCGGCTCGGTGACGTGCTCCTGACCGACGACCTCGGCGAACGTCGCAGGACGGTACTTCCGGTAGAGGGCCACGCCCGAAAGGGTACCGGCGACCACGGACACTGTTGCATCGCCGGTCATTGTCGGCCGGCGGATACCGCTCTGATGTTCATGATCGCGAAGCTCTCGCGGCTCCCGGTCGATTCCGAGAGCGCGTACAACCAATGGCCGTCCTGCAGCGCGTCCGAGATCGCGTGCCGCACGATGGCTCCCTTGGAGTTCTGATAGTCGATCGAGACGGGTGTGCCTCGTGCCGCGGCGTCGGTCAACAGATCCAGCTCCCGCGGCAGCAGCCGGCTGAGAGGACCCAATGCAGACCGCACTCGAGCCTCGTCGACGCTGCCGCTGGTGCCGGCCAGCAGCAGCCGCGCGAGCTCGCGTGGTTCGCGTCGGTGCTGCGCCGGGTGGACTGCGCGATGTGTCGATCGGGAGGCCTCGGCGCGGATCCGCGTTGTGCTGTCGAGTTGGAGTTGCCCGGTGTCGGAGTGCCGCACCGGGGAGTATCCGTGCCTGCGGAGCACGGCGATGGTGTCGATCGGCGTGGCCGAACTGACCAGGACGGTGGGAGCGAGGCGCTCGAACCGAAGTACAGCCAGGGACTCGTCGGTCTCGATGCTCGTCAGTAGGACGACGTCCTCGGAGACGATCGCGCAAGGAATTCTGCGTACAGCCAGTGCGCCGTAGCTGCGCCAGCAGTCCCGGATGGTGTACCCCAGCGCCTGAGGAACGTCGGTGTCGGCCATCTCCGTCAAGGCATCGATCAGCTGGTCGCCGGTGCCGCCCGTGTCGAAGAATCCGCGGATGGTCGCCGGGGTGAACCGCCAGACCGATGCGACATCTCTCGACTCGGGTTGCGCGGCCGCGCCGAGTATCGACGCCACCTCGGTACTGGGTGGCCCGGTGACCACCGCCGTGGAATCGGGCAGCAGCCGAACGGAGAACGGAACCCATTCGGCCATGTCCTGCAGCTGGGCTGTCAGAACCGCACGGATTTCGCCAGGATCACCGTCTCGTCCCGCGGGGAATTCGGTGAGAGTGCGGCACAGATCGGTGGGCGCACCGTCGGCCACTATCCCGAGTCGGCCGGCCTCCAGCCACAGCGCGTGCACGTGCCCGGGCCCGGCAGTCGTCGAAACGACCGGGATGTGCCAGTCGAGGTACTGGGCGAACTCCCCGGAATCACGCAGAACCGTCGCCGGAGAGTCGGCGTCCTCGTACCGCAACAGAGCTGTCAGCGCCGTCGCGCGCAGGTCCGCTGCCGCGGGGTCGTCGAGCATCTTCTTGAGCGCAGGAACGGTCTTCTGGGACGCACGGGGCACCCGGTGGGTCGGTGTGAACGGCGAACTCCACCACGCGGCCACCAGGGTGGCTGCCTGTTCGGCTCGGGTGCTCGTCGACCACGTCTCGTAGGCCGAGGTCAACGTGACGCCGGTCGTGCCACGTTCGGCCAGTAGCCCGGCTTCGCGTGCCAGCATCAGCATCAACGCGGTGTCGTGTTCGTCGGCGAAGCCCAAACGATTCGTCAGCGACCGAAGAACCTTGGCGCTGATGCCACCGGTCTTCATCATCGTCAGTCCATCGGTGTCGATGGCAGTCAGTAGCGCCTGCGTGTGTTCGCAGAATTGCAGCAGGGCGATGGAACGACTGCGCTGCACCTCGTCGGGCGAGGGCACGCGGGTGTCGAAGGTCGGTGGGGTGAGGTCGATGGGCAAGCGCCACCCGTCCCCTCGCAGTGCGATGCTCACCTCCAACGGCATCTCGACGCGGTGCCCGTCCAGTCGATACAGCAATCCCCGCTCAAAGGCAGGCGTCCCCGCGCTCGATGGAATGTCGAAGATCAGTGACACCGGCTTGCCATCGACGAAGCGACACAACATCGCTCGCATCTCCTCCGACCCGCCGTCGAACAGCGCCCTGATGCGTGCGGGCGTCATCGCGGCTGCAACGGCGTCTGCGCGCGCCCCTCGCTCGAGCGCCGGATCGATACCGAGGGTCGACAGCACAGTCAGTCGGTCCTGCTCGACGGCGCAGTGCAGGAACAGCTTTCGCTGCCTGCGAGCAAGTCCGAAGGGATGCGAGAACACCCCGGACAGATCGATGGGTGAATATTCGACGGTGCCGGCGCCGGGCAAGGAGTGCGGCCAGATCAATCCGTGGGCCGTCAGGGTCGCGAGAGCTGCGTCGATGTGCGGCGTCTCGTTGACCGATCCCTCACTCGCCCAGTGCCCGATCTCGGCTCGGCTCAGATCGCCCATGAGCGCGAACAATTCGAGCAGAGCGAGGGAGCCGCTGTCGAGTCGACGCGGCAGCATCGGCACCCGAGCCGGGGCACCGAGCAGCTGCGCGAGCAAGCCGAACGAACGCGGTGGTGGGTCGGTGGCCACGTCCGGCCGACGGTGCAACAGATCGGTCAGTGCGTCCTCGTCGAGAGACGCCAGCCAGCCCTCGTAAGTACCGATACTTTCGGTCATCTCGCCCCCCGGTGAAAGTTCTGGTCACTGTAACGACCGGCACCGACAGACTTATTTGTTCTTGGCTGCGGCTTTCGCTGCCTTCTTGAACTCGCGCACCTCGAGCAGCGACTTCTCGTCCACCACGTCGGCGATCGATCGACGCGCACCGTCGTCGCCGTACGCTCCCGCGGCCTTGCGCCACCCGTCCGGCGTGACGTCCATCTGCTTGCCGAGCAGAGCGAGAAAGATGCGTGCCTTCTGATCCCCGTAGCCGGGAAGCGCCTTGAGCCGCTTCAGCACTTCGGCGCCGTCGGGATCGTCGCGGGTCCAGATTTCCTGCGGCTTACCGTCGTACTTCTCGACCAGGTACGCCGCGAGACCTTGGATGCGCTTGGCCATCGAGCCCGGGAACCGATGCACGGCCGGGGTCTGCGCACACAACGCTGCGAATTCGTCCGGATCGGCATCGGCGACGGTATCCACTTTCAGATCACCGAGACGATCGACGAGCTTTTTCGGCCCTGCGAACGCCGATTCCATCGGTACCTGCTGATCGAGCAGCATGCCGATCAGCAATGCGAACGGATCCTCGGCGAGCAGTGCATCGGCCTCAGGATCGCCGACGAGGTGCAGTGTGCGAGACATGCGATCGATCCTGCCACGCCTGCGATGGTGGGTGCCAGGGCGGAGCGTGCAGGTCAGGTGATCGACACCAGTTGGGTGATGTCGTCGAAGGGCAAGGGGCCGTCGACGACGGCTCCGACGACGGCGCTGTTGAGGATGATCGATCCGCCGTGGTTGTCGAGGAAGGCGGTGTCGGATGCGTCGCGTCCGGTGGCGATGCGCACCAGGGTCGATCGAGGTGCGAGGCACGTCGCGTCCACTACACGCCATTGGCCTTCGACGAATGCTTCGGCGACCGCGTGGAAGTCCATGGGATCGCAGCCCGGTGCGTACACCGCCACCAGGCGAGCAGGGACGTTGACCGCGCGAAGCAGGGCCACCACGAGGTGGGTGTAATCGCGACACACACCGGCACCGGCGAGGAGGGTGTCGACCGCGCCGTCGATGGGGTCACTGCTGCCCGGTACGTAGCTCAGACGCGCTCCGACCCAGGACGAAACCTCGGCGAGCAGCTTCTCCGACGGCGGGTAGGAACCGAATTCCGTTGCCGCGAAACCGAAGAACTTGTCCGCCTCGGAGTATCGACTGGGCCGCAGGTACAGCGAGAGATCGTAATCGGAGACCGGAGCCGGCTCGGTGTTGCCGTAGATGGTCGCCGAGTACGACGCCTCCAGCTTCCCGACGCCGGCGTTGATCTTGTGGATGCGAGTGCCGTGAGCACCGCTGATCTCCTGCGCCTCGATCGGCTGACCGTCGAGCGTGAAAGAGAGTGCTTCCCATACATCGGTTCCTGGATGCGGTGCGATTGCGATCTGGAACTCGAGGGTGCTGGCCTCGGTCACGTCGACATCGAGGTACGCAGAGACGTCACGTTTCATCGTGCCGATCCTGCCATCTTCGGGCCGTTCGCGCAGACTATGACTCGTCGGTGGGGCGACCGCCGGTCACCAGGAAGATGACTCGTTTGGCGACCTCGACCGTGTGGTCGGAGTATCGCTCGTAGAAGCGTCCGAGCAGCGTGATGTCCACTGCGGCCGGCACGCCGTGCGGCCAGTCGGGTGCGGAGGTCAGCATGAACAGGCTGCGGTGCAGTTCGTCCATTTCCTGATCCTGGATTCGCAGTTGGTCGGCCAGTTCGGCGTCTCGGGTTTCCAGGACGCGTTGCGTCGCCTCGGCCTGCGCGACGGCAACTCGCCCCATCTGCTCGAACACGCCCTCGACCTCGGGCGGCAGTACGTGTGCGGGATGGCGGCGACGAGCAAGTTCGGCGATGTGCACGGCCAGACCGCCCATGCGCTGCAGATCGGCGACGATGTTGATACCGGAGACGACGCGTCGTAGATCGTGAGCTACGGGTGCCTGCAGGGCCAAGAAGCCGAAGGCTCCGTGCTCCCATTCGACCGCGAGTATGTCGATCTCTTCGCGGTATTCGATGGTCCGCTCGGCCAGGACAATATCGGCCGTCAGCAATGCTCGGGTGGCGTCGGCCATTGCCTCTTCGGCAATTCTCGACATTTCGGACAACTTCGACGCCATCGACTCGAGCGTCTCGGTGTAACTGTCCCGCATGTACTACTCACCCCTACCGACTCGGCCCTCGACGCGGGGCCTGAGGTCATGTACCCCCGATCGCATCCTTCTACACCTGGTCGGCGCTGTGGGAGCCTTTGTCGCATGAACATTGTGAAGTCGGTCATGCTGTTCGCGGTGGCAGCCGTGTTCGAGATCGGTGGGGCATGGCTGGTGTGGCAGGGCATTCGCGAGCATCGCGGGTGGCTGTGGGCGGGAGCGGGCGTGATCGCCCTCGGTGCCTACGGCTTCGTGGCGACGCTGCAGCCCGACGCCAATTTCGGTCGCATCCTGGCGGCATACGGCGGGGTGTTCGTTGCAGGATCCCTGCTGTGGGCGATGGTGGCCGACGGCTTCCGGCCCGATCGCTGGGACATCGCCGGGTCCTCGATCGCGTTGATCGGCGTCGCGGTGATCATGTACGGCCCGCGCTGAGTCGCGCGGGCCGTAGCTCCATCGATCAGCAGTTGGACGGTGCCGGGACTCCGTAGAAGCGGTCCTTGATCCAGTTCTGCGCCTCGCCGAGGCCGAGGATGTCCGGAATCAGGTGTCCGGCACCGGAACCCGGGACGATGGCCGGGACCTGCGCGGCGCTCAGCTGCACGGTGGCACCCTTGCCGCACCAGTCACTGGCAAGACCGACTGCCTGTCCGTGGGGCACGATGTCGTCGGACGTACCGGACTGAATCAGCACCGGCGCGTTCGGCGTCCGCTCACCGATCTTGTTCTTGGCCAGAATCTCCTGGGCAACGGGCAATCTGTCCAGCACTACCGACAGCGGCTCGCCGGTCTTCGTGTACTCATTGGTGCGATGCAGCCCGACGTTCAGAATCGTCTCTCCGACACACTGATTCGCGACCAGATTCAGCATGGCCTTGCCTGCGTCGTTGATGTTCTCGTCGACGATCGGCAATAGACCGGGGTCGGAGTTGAGCAGACCGTTGAGGGTGTAGCCGATCACACCGGTGAGGATGGTGCCGTCGACCTGCTCGAGGGTTGCCTTCAGATCTGCCGGAGGTGCGCCGGCGTAGGTGCCGACGAGGTTCATCTCGGGTGCGTACTCATCGGCGAGTTCCGCTGCAGCAGCGGCTGCGCCACCACCCTGCGAGTAGCCGTACGCAGCGACCGGGCCGTCCGCGGAAATCTTGGTGCCCTGCAGCTTCTGGGCTGCGCGGGCCGCGTCTAGCACAGCGTGTGCCTCCGATGCGCGGTTGACGTAGGTGTGCGCACCGGGGGTACCGAGGCCCTCGTAGTCGGTGATCACGACGCCATAGCCCTGGGACAGAAGCGAATACGCCGCGAGCACCTCGTACTCGACCATGAAGCCGAGCGGCGGGGTGTAGGTGATGACGTTGTTCAGCATCTTCGACGGCGCGCACTGGTCACCCTGACCCTGGGTTCCCGGGGCGAGGACAACGAGCGGACGCGGGCCGGGCCCTGTCCACGGCGCGGCAGGATCGATATAGGTTCCGGTGACGGCATTCGCTTCGCCGTTGGAATCGTTGCTGCGGTACATGATTCGCGTTGCCGCACCGGGCAGAGGCCCGCCGATTCCGGGCACCGAGAGTGCGAGATGCGACGGCTCCGCCCGGAGCACATCACCGGGAGAACCGGCGGGCAGCGGGCTCGGGGGAATGTAGAAGTCGGATTCGACGGTCGAACCCGTGGATGGAGCAGCCGACGCCGGTGCCGCCACCCCGATGAACACTGCGGCTACTGCCACAGCCGAACCGAACACACGCTTGTACCGCACCCTGGAAACCCCCAACGTCGATCACTTGTCATCAAGTGAGCGCTACCCCGTGTAGCACTTATCGTGACACACCTTACGTGATGCATCACACAAGGCATAGGGCTGTTTTGGATTCTCCCGATCAGCGCCGACGGCGATGCATCGCTGCTTTTGCTACGTCCACTTCGTCGTCGGTGAACGGACGACCCGGAAGCGTCGTCCTGGGCACCGAATCACCGCGAAGTCCGTCGAGCAGCACCGTGAAGTACCGACGCCAGTTCGCGGGATCGACATGGCTGGAGAATTCGACGGTCGAGCCGATCATGCCCATTACCGGATAGAAATCGGTGACGGCGACATCGGGACGCAGCTGACCGGATTCGAGGGCGCGATCGACGATCTTCGCAAAGAACGGATCGATACGTCGGCGCATCTCCGCGATGCCGCGGCAGCCCTCGTCCGACCCGAGAACGACATCGCCGAGGCCACGGTCGGAGGCCATTTCCTCGCATACGTCCGAGAGAAAGCCCACCAAGCCACTCCAGGGATCCTCCGCTTCGATGGCGCGTTCGGCACTGGCGAGCATCCCCTCGAGGCGCTGCTCGAAGACGCCGTCGATGAGCTCTTCCTTGCACGAGAAGCGGCGATACACGGTGCCGACGCCCACCTTGGCGTGTGCGGCGACGTCGTCGAGCGTGATGTCGATACCGCGCGAAGCGAACAGCTCACGGGCCGCATCCACGATGCGACGTCGATTGCGTTCGGCATCCGCCCGGAGGGGCTTCGATGCCGCTGTGTCCGCTCTCACATTCATTCGATGTCCGTTTCACCCGATAAGCGGAGGACATTCCTCCACTTAGCTGCTACCTTGGCCCTACAACCGGAGGGTACACCTCCGCATAGTCGAACCGAGGACACTATGACCACCCTTTCATCGGAGAACGTGGGCGACGCCGCGTCGACTGCCATGGCGGTCGACGAACGTGCGCATCGGAATCGTTGGCTGATTCTCGCGACGCTCGGACTGGCTCAGCTCATGGTCGTGCTCGACGCGACCATCGTGAACATCGCCCTCCCCGCCGCCCAACTCGACCTGGGCTTCGACAATGCCGACCGTTCCTGGGTCGTCACCTCGTACGCACTCGCGTTCGGCAGTCTGCTGCTGCTCGGTGGACGACTCAGCGACCTCTTCGGACGACGCAACACCTTCCTCATCGGCCTCGTCGGCTTCGCGCTGATGTCGGCAGTGGGCGGAGCAGCCGTCAACTTCGGCATGCTCGTCGCTGCCCGCGCCGGTCAGGGCGTCTTCGGTGCACTGCTCGCTCCCGCGGCACTCTCGCTGTTGGCCACCACCTTCACCGACACGAAGGAACGCGCCAAGGCATTCGGCATCTTCGGTGCCATCGCCGGCGGCGGCGGTGCACTCGGCCTACTTCTCGGCGGCATGCTCACAGAATGGGCCAACTGGCGCTGGAGCCTGTACGTCAACCTGATCTTCGCTGCGCTCGCCTTCGTCGGCGCCTTCCTGTTCCTGGCCAAGCACAAGGTCGACGTCCGACCCAAGCTCGACATCCCCGGCACGATCGCCGTCTCCGCTGCGCTGTTCTCCATCGTCTACGGCTTCGCTCACGCCGAGTCCGACGGCTGGAGCAACCCGGTCACCCTCGGCTTCCTCGCCGCAGGTGTCGTTCTGCTCGCGGTGTTCGTGACCATCCAGATGCGCGTCGAGCACCCGCTGCTGCCGTTGCGGATCGTTCTGAACCGCACCCGTGCAGGATCGTTCCTCGCCGTATTCGTCACCGGCGCAGGCATGTTCGCGGTGTTCCTGTTCCTGACCTATTACCTGCAGAACACGCTGAAGTACACCCCGATCACCACCGGGTTCGCGTTCATGCCGATGATCGCGGCTCTGATCCTCACCGCGACGCTGTCGACGGCGCTGATCCTCCCCCGCTTCGGACCCCGCATCCTCATGACGACCGGCCTGGTCGTGGCCTCGATGGGCATGGCACTGCTGACGCAGATCTCCATCGACAGCAGCTACGTCACGCACATTCTGCCCGGCCTGGTCATCATGGGACTCGGCCTCGGTGCCACCATGGCACCGGCCATGCAGGGCGCGATCTCGGGAGTCGACCCGGACGACTCCGGCGTCGCGTCCGCGACCGTGAACACGATGCAGCAGGTGGGTGGCTCGATCGGTACGGCGCTGCTCAGCACCGTGGCGGCCAACGCGGCGACCGGCTATGTCAGCTCCAACATGGCAACGGCAACCGATGCGGCTCTGCTGCAGGCCAACGCTGAAATCGCGAGCTACACGACCACCTTCTGGTGGGCGTCGGGAATCTTCCTCCTCGGCGCGGTGCTCTCGGCCACGCTCCTGAAGAAGGGGCCCTTGCCCTCAGCTCCCGAAGGTGCGGTCGTCGTCGGGCACTGAGAGCGGCTGCGCCGCATGTGAGCGGAAGTTCGTAGCCTGCTACGAACTTCCGCTCACATGCCGCAGGCTCTAACCTTCGAGCAACTTCTCCGTCGCGGCCAGCAACACGCAGGTCGCGACACCGTCCATCGACTTCTCCAGCTCATCGAGCGACGGGAAGCTCGGGGCGAGACGAATGTTCTTGTCTTCCGGATCTTTTCCGTACGGGAAGGCCGAGCCGGCGGCCGTCAGAGCAATTCCGGCGTCCTTGGCCAGCGCGATCGAGCGCGCAGCCGTGCCCTCGAGCACATCGAGACTGATGAAGTAACCGCCCTTGGGTTCGGTCCAGGACGCGATCTTCGACGCACCGAGCCGGTCCTCGAGGATCTGCTGCACCAGTGCGAACTTGGGCCGGAGAATCTCGCGATGCTTGGCCATGTGAGCCCGCACCCCCTCGGCGTCACCGAAGAAGCGCAGATGCCGCAGCTGGTTCAGCTTGTCCGGGCCGATGCTCTTCTTGCCGAGGTGCTTCTGATACCAGGCGAGGTTCTCCTCGGAGCTTCCGAAGAAGCTGACCCCGGCACCGGCGAACGTGACCTTCGAGGTCGACGCGAACACGAACGGACGGTTGGCGAACCCGGCCTCGGTGGCCATGCCCAACACGTCGTACGACGGCGCGAATTCCTCGGTCAGTGGATGTACCGCGTAGGCGTTGTCCCAGAACAGGCGGAAGTCGGGCGCAGCCGCGGGCATGGTGGCCAGCGCGCGAACAACTTCTTCCGAGTAGACCGCACCGGTGGGGTTCGCGTAGTTCGGCACCACCCACATGCCCTTGATCTGCGGATCCGACGCCACCAAGTTGGCGATCTCGTGCACATCGGGGCCGTCGGGTCCCATCGGAACCGGAATCATCTCGATGCCGAAGCTCTCGGTGATGGCGAAGTGTCGGTCGTAGCCGGGAGCCGGGCACAGGAAGCGCACGTTCGGCTCGGCCGACCAGGCTCGCGGCGAATCGGGCAGACCGTGCAGCAGCGCCCAAACAACGAGGTCTTGCATGATCTCGAGGCTTGCGTTGTTGCCGGCCAGCAGATTCTGCACCGGGATGCCGAGCAGCTCACCGAAGATGGCGCGCAGTTCCGGCAGGCCCGCGAGGCCGCCGTAGTTGCGGCAATCGGTGCCGTTGCCGTCCTTGTAGTCCGCGCCCGGGAGCGTCAACAGCTCAGCGGCGAGATCGAGCTGCTCGGGTGACGGCTTGCCGCGCGTCAGATCCAGCTTCAGATTCTCGGTCTTGAGCTGCGTGTACTTCGCGCTCTGCCGCTCGTGCTCGGAGGCAAGCTCCTCATGGTTCATCAGACCCAACTGGGTTTGCGCTGGCATGCGGAGCGGCCTCTCGGTGACTGGGTTCCCCGGACAATTCAGATGTCACTGAAATAAAGGGGACCCCGCGCACCCGGCAGAGCCCATTGACCCTTGCTGCCTTCCGGCCCTGGGGGAGTTCACAGGATGCGCGCCGCGCGGGATCCGTTGGCAAGTGTAGCCGCCTCCCGTCGGGCAACGCATCACCACCCTTCGCGCCTCCCGATTTGGGAGATGGTGGGGGTAACCGGGTAAGCTCCCCCACGGAGGATTCGCCTAGTGGCCTATGGCGCTCGCCTGGAACGCGGGTTGGGTTAACGCCCTCAGGGGTTCAAATCCCCTATCCTCCGCCAGAGAAGCCCCCGTGACATGTCACGGGGGCTTCTTGCTGTTCGGGGTTGTTCACCCGTCTGCCTTGGTTCGCGCCCGGCCCCATGGTTCGGATCCGGCCCCCTGGTTCGGATCAATGGGCGTTCGAGGCCATCTGAGTGCAACAAAGCCACATTCATCCGACGGCGGGGGACGACCCGATCCGAATGAATGCGACTTTGTTGCAGTCTGAGCGACTGAAATCCACATTGATCCCACAGTGGGAGGCGCAGCGGGCAGCCGGGGCGGCAGCGGACTAGCGAGCCGACCAACCACCATCCATGGTGTAGGACGCTCCAGTGACCATCCCGGCGTTCTCGGAGGTCAACCAGCCGACCAGTGAGGCGACTTCGGCCGGTTCGACGAGTCTCTTGATGGCCGCCTCGGTGAGCAGGACCTTCTCCAGTACCTCGTTCTCGGGAATTCCGTGCGCGATGGCCTGGTCGGCGATCTGCTTTTCGACCAGCGGTGTACGGACGTATCCCGGGTTGACGCAGTTGCTCGTCACACCGTGGGCGGCACCTTCGAGGGCTGTCACTTTCGACAGTCCTTCCAGTGCATGTTTCGCGGTGACGTAGGCGACCTTGAATTCCGACGCGCGCAGCCCGTGCACCGACGACAGATTGATGACCCGGCCGAACCGGCGGGCGTACATCCCAGGTAAAGCCGCACGAATCAACAGGAACGGAGCCTCGACCATCAGCGTCTGAATGCGACGGAACGCGCCGGGGTCGAAGTCGACGATCGGTGCCACCGTTTGGATACCCGCATTGTTGACGAGGATGTCGACGTCCAACTTCAGGTCGTCCAGCCCGGTGGTGTCGAGCAGATCCACCGACCACACCTCACCACCGATCTCCGACGCCAATTCCTTTGCGGCAACGTCGTTCACGTCGGCGACGGTGACGCGTGCACCGCGGCCGGCGAGCTCGCGTGCACACGCGGCCCCGATGCCGGACGCTCCCCCGGTGACGAGGGCGGAGCGTCCGGTCAGGTCCGTCACTTCAGACCGGCCTTCGCCAACTCGGCCTCGGTGGCCAGGTTCTTGGCGTCGGCGATGTCGATGCTTTCGAGTGCCAATCCCTTTGTCTCCCTGGCGACGACGACGGCGACCACAGTGATCGCGCAGGCCACGGCCAGGTACACCGCGATCGGCACGGACGAGCCGTAGACGTCGAGCAGCTTGACGGCGATGATCGGGGCCAGCGAACCGGCGACGATCGAGGTGACCTGGTAGCCGAGGGACACACCGGAGTACCGCATCCGCGTCGGGAACATCTCGGCCATGATGGCCGGCTGCGTGGCGTACATGAAGGCGTGGAACATCAGGCCGATGATGATGGCCAGCATGATGACGACGTTGTGGCCGCTGTTCATCATCGGGAAGGCGAAGAAGCCCCACGTGGCCGCGGTGACGGCACCGGCGAAGTAGACCGGGCGACGACCGACGCGGTCGGCGAGCTTGCCCACCAACGGAATCGTGCAGAAGTGGATCGCGTGGGCGATGAGCATCCACCACAGGATCGTGGAGGTGTCGGTGCCCACTTCCACCGAGAGGTACGTGATGGAGAAGGTGACGACGAGGTAGTACATGACGTTCTCACCGAAGCGCAGACCCATCGCGGTGAAGACGCCGCGGGGGTAACGCTTGACGACCTCGAAAACGCCGTACGACGCGGCCTTGATGACCTCGGCCTGCTTGTGGGCCTCGAGGAAGATCGGGGCGTCGGAGACCTTGGTGCGGATGTAGTAGCCGACGAAGACGATGACGGCAGAGAGCCAGAACGCGACTCGCCAGCCCCAGCTGAGGAAGGCCTCGTCGGACAGGGTGGTCGTCAGCACCAGCAGCGCGACGGTGGCGAGCAGGTTTCCCGCGGGCACGCCTGCCTGCGGCCAACTGGCCCAGAATCCGCGGGACTTGTTCGGGCTGTGTTCTGCGACAAGGAGAACCGCACCGCCCCATTCGCCGCCGACGGCGAAGCCCTGGATGAATCGCAGGGTCACCAGCAGTGCCGGTGCCCAGTAGCCGATCGCCTCGAAGGTCGGTAGGCAGCCCATGAGGAACGTGGCTCCGCCGACGAGGACGAGGCTGAATTGCAGCAACTTCTTTCGGCCGTATTTGTCGCCGTAGTGGCCGAAGACGATGCCGCCCAACGGACGTGCGACGAAGCCGACGGCGTAGGTGACGAAGGCCGCGAGGATGGCGTCGAGCTCGCTGGTTCCGGCGGCGAAGAAGATCTTGCTGAACACCAGTGTCGCGGCGGTTCCGTAGAGAAAGAACTCGTACCACTCGACGATGGTGCCCGCCATCGATGCCCCGACTACCTTCTTGAGGCCTGCGGGGGTGGCATCGGGGTCAGGTTCGGACCGTCCTGCCAGCGGCTGATCGACGCTCATTGACTCTCCTGTGTTACTCGGCACTTCGGCTTCATGTTTGTGACAGACCACACATTGGCGGGTTGCTCTGAGTATTGGTGCAGATCTTTGTCGACGCAAGAGCCATGAACGCAGGTCGGATCTGCAAAACTGCAGACATGACGCTCGGTGGTGCGAAGATCCCCAGTGCAGACGACCTACTGGTGCTCCTCGCTGTGAGCCGAACCGGTCGCTACAGTTCCGCGGCCGACGACCTGGGCATCAACCACACGACCATTTCCCGACGCATCGCCGCGCTCGAGGACACGCTCGGCGGACGAGTGCTGACCCGCGCCGGCGGAGGCTGGGAGCTCACGCAGCTGGGCCGCGGCGCATTGACCGCGGCCGAGGCCGTCGAGGACGCCTTGCGCACGTTGGTCTCGAGCGACGCGGGTGCGTTGGAGGGCGTCGTGCGTATCTCGGCGACCGACGGCTTCAGTGCCTACATCGCAGCTCCCGCTGCGGCACGAGTGCAGCGAACGCATCCTCGAGTGTCCGTGGAGATCGTCGCCGTAACCCGGCGCGCGTCGCAGCAACGATCGGGCCTGGACATCGAGATCGTCGTCGGCCAACCACAGGTGCACCGCGCCGAGGCCATCCGGCTCGGGGACTACCGCCTCGGCCTGTACGCATCGGAGACATACCTGGACGAGCACGGAACGCCACAGATCCCGGCCGACCTGGCCGCGCACCCGTTCATCTACTTCATCGACTCGATGCTGCACGTCGACGATCTCGACCTGGCCCCCAACTTCACCCCCACGATGCGTGAATCGGTCACCTCCACCAACGTCTTCGTCCACGTCGAGGCCACCCGCGCGTCCGCAGGTATCGGACTGCTGCCGTGCTTCATGGCCGACCGTCACTCCGACCTCCAACGAATCCTGCCCGACGCCATCGCAGTGAAACTGACCTACTGGCTCGTCACCCGGAGCGAAACACTGCGACGGCCGGAGGTCTCGGCGGTGGTGGACGCGATTCGCGCCGTGGTCGACGAGCAGCGCGCTGCTCTGTTGGGCGAGAACTGAGATCGCTGCGGCGTATACCGTCGAGAACAAGGAACCGTCGTCAGAAGGAGCGCCCCCCATGGCCGATATCGACTTCTATTTCGATCCGGTGTGCCCGTTCGCCTGGATGACCAGCAAATGGGTCCGCAAGGTCCAAGCACAGCGCGATTACAGCGTCGACTGGCGGTTCATCTCGCTACGACTGCTCAATTCCCATATCGATTACGACTCGCACTTCCCACCCGAATACGAGGCCGGGCACACCGCAGGTCTGCGACTGTTGCGGGCGGCGGCCGCTGTTCGTCGCGAGCACGGGCCGGCCGCGATCGGACCACTGTACGAGGCACTCGGAACCCACATCTTCGACACCGAGGTGGTGCCCGACGACGCTGCGAGCCACGGACATCGCGGCACCGCCGCGTTCCTTGGGCCGATCCTCGAAGAAGTCGGTCTGCCCACCCATCACACTGCGGCACTGGACGATTCGTCGCTCGACGAGGAGATCCGAGCCGAAACCGATCATGCGCTGTCGCTCACCGGCAAGGACGTCGGCACACCGATCATCGCCTTCGAGCCGCCGGACGGCGTCGCCTTCTTCGGGCCGGTGATCAGCCGTCCACCCAGCGACGAGGAGGCAGTGCCGCTGTGGGACAACGTCATCGGACTCGCTCGCTTCCCCGGCTTCGCCGAGATGAAGCGCAGCCTGCGTGAGCTTCCCCAACTGAAGGCGCTCGGGGTACAAGAAGACGAAGCGGGCGTGCAGCAGGACTGGCACGGTGGTAGTCGACGCCAGAAGAAGTGAATCCTCAGCTCGACACAGATCCCACGCGAACCTGAATGTGTCCGCCCCGTACCGACGCGGAGTGCAGCGGTTCGAGTGGTGGCGTCATCGCCGTCCACGGGTGAGCCTCGATGTCCGATCCACCGAGTCGGCACGCAAGCTTCGCGAGCGGCGTCAAGGCCGCGGCCCGTCCGACGGGTCGCTGCATGTCGACGACGGCCACCACTCCGCCCTCGCGAGTATGCGCGATCATCGATTCGAGAGCCGCCTGCCACGGCGTCATCAGTGACAGCGCGTAGGTGCTCAGAGCCGCATCGAACGGGGTCTCTCCCAGATCCGCGCCGGTGAGGGCTGTGGCGTCGGCTGCAACGAGCGTGACGTTGTTCCAGCCGGATCGGTCAGCTCGCCGTCGGGCCTGTTCGAGCATCTGCGGGCTGGCGTCGACTCCGGTGATCGATCCGGTGGGTCCGACCATCCGCTGCAACCCGGCGAAGTTCAAGCCCGTCCCGCAGCCGAGATCCAGAACATGGCTTCCGGCAGGCAGATTCAGCAGCTCGAACGCCGCCTCCCGGCCGGCGCGATATACGGGCCATTCGAAGGAGATCACGTCGTACAGGCGGGCCGACATCGTATATTTCGTCGGTCGTCTCATCTCGGTCCCTCCAGGGCGCGGGCATAGTGGGAGGCATGGGAATCCGTCGTTCGTCTTCGAGTGTGCCCGAGTACCGCGCCGACGTGGTCGTGGTGGGCGGCGGTACCGCCGGCATCGTGGCCGCGAAGACCGCGGCGGGCTTCGGCGTTCGCGTCGTATTGATCGAGCGCGAACGCACCGGCGGCGACTGCCTGTGGACCGGCTGCGTGCCGTCCAAAGCACTGCTCGCGGCGGCTTCGGTGGCAGCGACGGTCCGGTCGGCGTCCCGGTTCGGCATCGACACCGAGCCACCGCGCGTGGATTTCGGGCGCGTGATGCAGCACGTGCACGAGTCGATCGCCGAGATCACGCCGATCGATTCACCCGAGGCACTCACCGAGGCCGGGGTGCACGTGATCCACGGCGACGCAGTGTTCACTGGGCCGAGCACGGTGATGGTCGGTACGCGAAGACTGCATTTCGGTCAGGCGATCGTGACCACCGGTGCCCATCCCACGGTGCCGGCGATCGACGGCATCGAGCACGTGGACTACCTGACCAGCGACACCCTGTGGGATCTGAAGGACCTACCGCAGCGACTGCTGATCATCGGTGCCGGGTCTGTGGGTTGCGAAATGGCGCAGGCATTTTCGCGGCTCGGGTCGGACGTGACCCTCGTCGGACGGTCTGCCACGATCCTGCCCCGCGAGGACGCGTCGGCAACCTCGATTCTGACGCAGGCACTGACCGACGAGGGCGTGCGAGTGCTGACCTCCACCGCCGTCGTGCGCATCGACGACGGCTCGGCCACCACCGACACGGGTGTCGAGATCGACTTCGATCGGGTGCTCGTCGCCACCGGACGGACTCCGCGGACCGCGTCCCTCGGATTGGATTCGGCCGGTGTGGAAGTGGACGACAACGGATTCGTTCAGGTCGACGAGCATCTGCGCACCACCAATCCCCGCATCTGGGCGGCGGGAGATCTCACCGGCCATCCGCAGTTCACCCACACTGCCGGTGTGCACGGCAGCCTGGCTGCGAGCAACGCGGCACTTGGTCTGAACCGAAAAGTGAGCACGACGGGAACTCCACGGGTGACGTTCACCGATCCCGAGATCGCCTCGGCGGGAATCGATGTGCGGACCGCGAGGGAGCGAGGGTTACGGCTGCAGAAGCTGGACCACCATCACGTCGACAGAGCCGTCACCGAGAGGACTACGAACGGTTCGACGACGCTGGTGCTCGACGGCAAGCGTCGCATCGTCGGTGCCTGCGTGGTGGGTCCACGTGCGGGCGAGACGATCGGGGAGCTGATCATCGCCATCGAGCAGGGGCTACGCACCCGCGACCTCGCCGGGGCCACGCACCCGTATCCGACGTACAACGACGGGCCGTGGAACGCTGCTATCGCGGACGTCAAGGCGCAGTTGGGTTCTCCGGTGATTTCGCGAGCAGTTGGGGCCTTGGCCAAAGGTCGGAGCCTGTGGATCAGGAGAGGGCGCGATACCCGGCGATGATCCGTTGACCGGAGCTCACCGCGACCACCGCCGCCCAGACCACCGCGATCTGCCACGAGATTCCCGGCAACAGTAGCCAGAGACTGTGCACCGCTATGGTTTCGGCACCCTCGGCCAATCCCCCGAGGAATGACAACGACCGGCCGTCGTCGATCGTGCGGCCGTTGCGTTCGGCTATCGAGGAGAACGCGAGGAACGCGGTTCCGTTGATGTAGTACGCCAACAACACCAGCAAAAACGGCCACCACGGGGCGTCGTACGCGGCCGACGCACCCACCGCGACGCCCACCACCGTGGTGCCGTAGACCACGAAGTCGGCTGTGATGTCGAAGAATCCGCCGGCACCGGCTGTTGTCGCCCGCCTACGCGCCAGCGGCCCATCCACACCGTCGGCGATCCGGGAGACGATCCACAACGCCAATGCGAGCAGCCAGAACTGCAGGCCCGCCGCCAGCGCACTACCCAGGCCCAGCACCAGTCCGGCGGCGGTGATGCGGTCCGGGGTGATCATGGGTCGGTCGAGCGCGCGGGCACAGCGATCCAGTGGGCCGTCGAGGTGGCGGCGCAGGAAGCTGTCGATCATTCGGCAGCTCCGGTGAGTCCCAGACGTCGCGCCAACAGAGCCGAGCCGGCCGCGATCGCCAGCACCGCGAGCAGTGCGATGGCGAACGGCCACGACAACGGCGAGGTCCCGTAGGCCCCGAGCGCGGTGTAGGCGACGGTCGCGGGCACGATGCCGATCATGGTGCCCACCACGTAGTCCCGCTGCCCCACTGCACTGACTCCGGCCGCATAGTTGACCAAGGAGAACGGCAGCGGCACCAAACGCACGAGCAGCACCGACAGCAATCCCCGTCGTCCGAGCATGGCGTCGAGCCGGCGGAGCCTGTCCCACTCCGTGCGGGCCACCTGCCCGCGTCCCAGCGCCCGCGCTCCCCAGTACCCGAGATACGCCCCCATCGTGGCGGCGAACACCACGACGGTTGCGCCCACCGCCAACCCGAACAGCAGTCCCGACGCAATGGTCAACGTGCTGGCGGGGAACGGAGTGGCCGACAGAACGGCATAGAGCACGACGAACAGCGCAATGCCCCAGGGCCCGGCCGATGCCACTCGGTCACGGATGAACGACG
Source organism: Rhodococcus sp. ARC_M12 (assembly GCF_022810385.1). Taxonomy (NCBI): domain Bacteria; kingdom Bacillati; phylum Actinomycetota; class Actinomycetes; order Mycobacteriales; family Nocardiaceae; genus Rhodococcus; species Rhodococcus sp. ARC_M12. The sequence goes on from NZ_JALGQI010000004.1 coordinate 71,712, forward strand.
GATCGGGTAGGTCGACGGTGCCGAGCACGACCACCAGAGCGATGACGACCACGGCAGCCGCGAGCAATTTCAGGGTGGTGCCTCGGCGACTACGCGTCGGGCGGTCCTGCGTCACGGTGTGTACCTCTCGTCCGGCGGTCAGGATCCATTGTGCACACGACCGGTACGCCCGCGTGTTCAGCGGTTGTCTCATTCGACCGATTACGGTGGTGAGGGCAGCGTCGACGACGACTGCTTCGGTTGATCTGGAGGGCCCACGGTGATTCGATCAGTACGGTGCGCAGTGACGATTGCGGCGAGCGCAGGGCTGCTGCTCACGGCCTGCGCGGCACCATCATCGGAGGCTCCGCGCGCCGAGGACTTGTCCTGGAGCGAGATCCAGGAGCAGGCACAGGGGCAGACCGTCTCGCTGTGGATGTACGGCGGCGACGAGCAGGGCAATGCCTATGTCGACGACGTGCTCACTCCCGCGGCCGCCGAAGAAGGCGTCACGCTGCGCCGGGTGCCGGTGGAATCGACCACCGACGCCGTCAACCGCATCCTGTCCGAGCGGCAGGCCGGGGTCACCGACGGCGAAGTGGATCTGGTGTGGGTCAACGGCGCGAACTTCGGCACCGGTAAGCAAGCTGGGGCGTGGCTGTGCGGCTGGACGCAGAATCTGCCGAACATGGAATTCACCGATCCCGGGGATCCGCTGCTGCTCGATGACTTCGGTACCCCGGTCGAGAACTGCGAATCACCCTGGCACAAAGCTCAATTCACGCTGGTCTACAACGCGGCCGCCATCCCGGATCCGCCGACGACCTTCGAGGGCGTGCTCGACTGGGCCCGCGCGAACCCGGGCCGCTTCACCTACCCTGCTCCCCCGGACTTCACCGGCTCGGTGTTCGTGCGGGAGGCGTTGATCAATGCCTCCGGCGGGGGCGACGAGGTTCCCGCTCAGTTCGATCAGGACTCCTACGACCGACTCGCCCCGCCATTGTTCGATCAGTTGAACGAGCTCGCCCCGTCACTGTGGCGCGAAGGAACGACGTATCCGCAGTCCTCCTCGGAGCTCGACGCCCTCTATGCCGGTGGTCAGGTGGACATGACCATGACCTACGGCCCCGCGACGCTCCCCCAGCTCGTCGCCGACGGCACCTATCCCCCGGAGACCCGTGTCCTCACTCTCGACGAGGGAACCGTCGGGAATGCCAGTTTCCTTGCCATCCCGTCGACGTCGGGGAAGTCGGCCGCCGCGCAGGTGGTTGCCAATCTCGCGTTGTCGCCCGAGCAGCAACTCGCGAAGGCGACGCCGGACGTGTGGGGGCAGTTCACCGTGCTCGATATCGACCGATTGCCCGATGACGCCCGCGCGCAGTTCGAGGCGTTGCCGAGCTCGACGGTTCTGCCCTCCTACGAGGAGCTGTCGGAAAACGCGCATCCCGAACTCTCGGCAGATTGGGTGACCCCGCTCGACGAGGGATGGCGTCGAAGCGTGCTCGCCGGTCAGTGAGCGCGTCCACGAGGAGCTTTCGCGGCACAGCGGCGGTCCTCCCCGCCGTCGTCTTGGTCGTGCTGGTCGTCGGCGGCGGTCTCGGAACCGTGGTGCTGCAGAGCCTGGGTCTGATGCCGTTGGTCGGAACCCCCGAACTATCGGTCGACGCGTACTCCGCTCTGGGCGGTGACCTATGGCGCTCGGTGGTGCTGACGCTGTCGATTGCCATCGTCTCGACGGCATTGGCCACGGTGATCGGGCTTGCCGCGGCACTGACGGCGTTGTCGGGTGGACGCGCCGCGTTGGTCGCTGCTGGGGTCACCGTCACGGTGCCGCACCTGATCGGCGTGGCGGCGATGGCGCTGTTGCTGGCAGATTCAGGGATGCTGCCCCGCATTCTCGGATTGACCGACGGTGGCTGGCCGGAGTTGGTGGGCGGACGGTGGTGGATAGCCGTCGTCGCCGAATATGCGTGGAAGGAATCGGCTTTCGTGGCCGTCGTCGTCGCGGGGACGCTCGCCACCCGCGTAGCTGCATTCGACGAGACGGCCGCGACCTTGGGTGCCGGCCGGTGGGCTCGGCTCCGTTTGGTCACGCTGCCGTTGGCACGGCCCGCACTGATCGCATCGGCGGCCATCGCATTCGCCTACACCGTCGGCTCGTACGAGGTGGCCCGCATTCTGGGGCGACCGTATCCGGAACCGTTGTCGGTGATGGCAATTCGCCTGTTCACCTCGATCGATCTCGAGACGCGTCCGCAGGCAGCCGCTGCCGCGACGATCGCCACGGCCCTGACAGTGGTCGTGGCCGCGGTGGCACTGCACTATCTGCGCAGATCGGCAGCGTGGAAATGAGCAGGGTTCTTCCCGCTGTCGGCAGGTCCGTTCTGGTCGTGTGGTTCCTGCTGCCGCTGATTCCGATTGTCCTGTGGGCCATCAGCAATCGATGGTCGTTTCCCGGTTCGGTTCCGCAGGACTGGGGATTCGACGGCGTTCGGAGTGCCCTCGACGCCGGGGGGTTCGATGCGTTCGTTCGGTCGACGCTTCTCGCTCTGGCCGTCGCCGCCATCGCAACACCATTGGGCGCGTTGGCCGCTCGCGCCCTGGTGAACGGTACTGTGCGCTTCCCCGCTGTCGTGGCCGGTGTTCTTTTCGCGCCTGTGGCCCTGCCCCCGTTCGCCGTGGCCTTGGGACTCGATGTTCTGGTGCTGCGCTCGCGCATTCCGAGCACGGTGGCAGTGGTCGCGTTGCTGACCGTCGCGGCGATTCCCTACACGACGTACCTGATGCGAGTGGCATTCGGCGCGTACGACATCGGCTACGAGGAAGAAGCTCGCACACTCGGTGCGTCGAGTGCCATGGTGCTGCGGCGGATTCGCATTCCCCTACTGGCTCCGGCGTTGGCGGGGGCTGCGTTGCTCGCGTTCCTCGTGGCGTGGAGCGACTATGTGATCACCTTGTTGATCGGTGGAGGCAGACTGGTCACCGTGCCCATTCTTGTGGCCTCGTTCGCTGCCGGGACCGGTAACGATTCGGTGGTGGCTGCGCTGTCGGTCGCCGCCGTCGTGCCGCCGTTGTTGCTGGTGCTGATGCTGCCCCGGTTGCGTCGGAGGCGTGCACGATGAGCGTCGAACTGTCCGTTCACGGACTCACCAAAGTGCATGCCGGCCAATCGGTTGCGGCACTCGACTCACTGGATCTCACCGTGCCGCCGGGTTCGTGCACGGCGATTCTCGGGCCGTCGGGCTCGGGCAAGAGCACTGCGCTGCGGCTCATCGCGGGACTCGATTCACCCACTGCCGGCACGGTGCGCATCGACGGCCACGAAGTGAATAACGTTGCGGCCGAGAATCGCGGGGTCGGCATGGTGTTCCAGCGTCCGATGTTGTTCCCGCACATGTCGGTTCTCGACAACATCGGCTTTGCCTACCGCGCGGCTGGGGAGAGTCGTAAGCGGTCGCGCGAACGCGCCCGCGACTATCTCGACCTGGTGCATCTCGGCGACATCGGTGATCGAGCGGTCTCCGAGGTCTCGGGTGGACAGGCCCAACGGGTGGCGTTGGCGCGCTCACTTGCGGGCTCCCCGCGAGTGTTGTTGTTGGACGAGCCCTTCAGTGCGCTGGACCCGGTGTTGCGCACCGAGATGCACGACCTGGTTCGCGAATTGCGTTCGACGCTGGATCAGACTCTGCTGCTCGTCACCCACGATCAGCAGGAAGCGGCGGTGCTGGCCGATTCGGTGGCCGTGCTGATCGACGGCCGGCTCGAACATCACTCGGATATCGCGACGGCCTACACGCGGCCGAGCACGCTGGCGGTCTCGCGACTGATGGGTGGGGTCAACGAAATCGAGGGTCAATGGGATGGGGTTAGGGTGCATCGCTCCGAGCTCGGGGAGTTGGAGGTCGAAGGGGTCTCGCTTCCGGCCGGACCTGCCGTGTTGCTGATTCGGCATGAGCTGATCACGCTGGATGACAACGGGGTTCGGGGAGTCGTTTCGGGTTTGAGACCCACGGGATTTCGGAGCATCGCCGACGTGACCGTGGGGTCGACAGTCCTGAAGGTGGAGCTGGCGGCGGGATCTGCGGTGCGGGTTGGGGACGCAGTGGGATTGACGATTCCGGGTGGGGCGAGGTTTGTTGTTGCTCGGTGACGGTCGGTAAGCCCCTGCTCTGCGGTCTGACGCGGAGCATTCGTCTCGCACGCCCACGAAAACTACAGTTACCGCACCGTCAAGACATCCTGACAAACTTCTCTTCTAGAGCGATCGACAAACTGTAAAGTCGGGCCGCGTACTGCGTGTTGCGTCTGATTTCGGGCATCGCTCGGCACGAAAGGGCGCATGAGTCTGGGGATACGTCCATGCGGCGCCGGTTACCTGCGCGAGAACGAAGTCGTATGCGGATATCCAGATTGTGTCTGCGCCCGCTTCGCGCTTCTCGTACGGGGCGATGATCGATTCTTTGACCCCGATCACTGCGTCGGACTCCAGGTATGGCATCGCCGCGGTTCCCGATCCCAAAACGCGCCCTCATCCACGGACCCGGACCACCCCAGCAGACGCCCCGCCGCAGCCACGCGAAGGAATCGCACCGGGACAAACACGCCCTGGCGGAGCTCCTGTCGCGGCATCCGGCGGCGCGGGGTGTGTTGCGACGGGGTGCCCGTGCGATGGGTGTGGACGACCGCAACGATTTCGGCGGCGCTCATTCCGGCGGCGGGCAGCGGCAGGTGGCCCCATCGAGTGCCGCAGACCACATCAACACCGAGCTGTTCGACGCGGTGAACGCGGGTCGAACGACCGACTGGGGACTGGTACCCGTTCGTAGCCATCGACGCGTTGCAGGCCGAGAATCCCGTGTGGACCGAGGCCGTCATTCGCCTACATTCGAGCCAGGTGCAGCAGCACCTTGAAAGAAACCTGACGCACAGCGCGGGCTGCAGCCCACTACTTCAAGAGCGCAGCCACCTCCGAAGTAGCGTCCACTAATAGTTGAACCCATTCGTTCATCTGTGCGGCTCGGCTTGCGGGAACTGCAATCGAGATGCTTCCCAGCACACCACGATTGCCGATGATCGGGGATGCGACGCCGGCTACGCCGACGAGAAGCTGGTCGTGCGTAAAGGTGTACCCGCGCGATCTCACCAAGTCGATGGCGTGACGAAGCGCGTCGGGGTCGGGCGCTGACGTCATCGCGGAGTCAATAACGTCGCCGTCCGAGAACGCAAGGATTGCTTGTGATGCGGCACCTTGGTGGAGGGGAATGCGGTGGCCGATCTCAAACTGAACTCGCAGTACGTGCGACCCCGTCTGAACCTGGTCAACTGCCACAGCCGACGGCTCAGGGCCCGTCAAGTCCGGAAGGAACAGGACCACCGTCTCGCCCGTGAGATCGCCGAGCCGTTCGATGATCGGTCGGGCTACCTGTTGTACGTCCGGCTCGATCGAATCGGCCAGTCGCAGCACCGCCGCGCCAAGAGAGTAGATCGCCGCGCCGTTGTGACGTCGGACGAAACCCCTGCCGTGCAGTGTTGCAAGCAGTCGGTGCACCGCGGTCCGGTTCATGTCGAGCGCGCGCCCGAGGTCGGCCGGGGACTGATCGGGGGTCTCTCCCAGCTGTATAAGAATTCGCAGAGCTTGGTCAACCGTCGACGAGATATTCACGATGGACCTACCACGCCATCAGCGGACAGGGTCAAGCAATTCGACATCGTCAACGCTCCCCTCCCCTGCTATCGCGGCGACGGCTTCTGTTCTGTCACGCTCGAACGATCGTGCCACATCCGCAGTTTGCTCACATCGATCGAATATTGAAGCGCTCACAGTTTGCTCATTGACTCCGAGAAGTGATGGACGTTACAGTCGGAAAGTTCAAATAATGACCCCAGGCAGTTCATATTTGGAAGGACCGTCGATGGCCGAACCGCAGCAGATTCAGGCATCACCAGGAGCACCTCCCCGCCAACCGCCCGGCAAGGTCCTGCGTGCGGGAATCCTCGGGACAGTGGTCGAGTACTACGACTTCGCGATTTACGGGTTGATGGCCACGATCCTCGGTGCCAAGTTCTTCGCCGAACAAGACGAGGCGACAGCGCTGCTGGCCACCTTTGCGACGTTCGCTGTCGCATTCTTCGTCAGAATTCCTGGTGGAATCCTCTTCGGACAAATCGGCGACAAGTACGGCCGCAAACCAGCACTCACGGGCACCATCGTGTTGATGACCGGTGCGACCGCATTGATCGGCGTCCTACCGACTTACGTCACATGGGGGATCTGGGCCACAATCGCTCTTGTGCTGTGCCGCACGGTTCAGGGCTTTGCGGCGGGCGGCGAGCTGGGCGGGGCAAATGTTCTGGTCGCTGAGAGCGCTCCCGCAAAGCACCGCGGTTTGTACACCGCACTGGTCAACACCGGCGGCACTCTCGGTTCGCTGCTCGCGTCCATGATCGCGTTGCTACTCGCTACCAGCGTGTCGGAGGAGGTTCTCTACGACTGGGCCTGGCGGGTAGCGTTCCTGATCAGCGTCGTACTCGGAACGGTCGGTTTGTGGATCAGGCTGACGCTGGAGGATTCGCCCGAGTTTCGGGCTGTGCAGGCCTCCGATGTGGTGGAGGTCCACAAGACTCCCGTCCTAGCGTTGCTACAAACTTCCCGCGCGGAAGTTGTCAAAATCATCCTGATGCTGGCCATCGGCACCGGCGGATACTACGTCGGCTCGGTCTACTCCACGTCATACCTACAAACGCAGGGCGATCACAGCCCCAGTTTTGCCTTTCTGTGCTCGTGTATCGCCGTGGGAGTCGGCACCATGTTGCTCCCCGTGTCAGGTTTGCTCAGCGACAGGTTCGGACGGCGACCGGTACTGATCGGCTCCGCATCGGTGGGCATCGTCGTGGCGCTCCCCGCATTCACAATGATGGGTTCCGGCAGCGTCCTTGGCGCCATTGTCGGTCAGACCATCCTCTTCGGATCGGTATGTATGGTCAATGGCACGGCAATGACTACTGCGATCGAAATGCTCACTGCCCGTGTGCGTTACTCCGGTTTGGCTCTCGGCGTCAACACCGCCAACACTCTTCTCGGCGGCACCGCCCCCTTCGTGGCAACCCTTCTCATCACATGGACAGGCAGCCCGCTCGCGCCAGCGGGCTTGTTCGGATCGCTCGCTCTCTTGTCGTTGATCGGCGCTCTCTGGATCGACGAGAGCCGCGGAAGGGAACTCGCACTATGAATAGCGATAAGGAACTCCTCGCAATACCCATGCAAGCAAGCGACAGTATCGACGTATATTCCGGCGTAGCCCGGATGGCAGGGAAAATATGGGGAGCGCTGCACCGCGCTCCGAGCGGTGCCCGCACCGCAGCGCTCATTGTCCACCCGACGTCGAATTTCATGGGCCACTACCTCCTCGAGACTTTGGCGTCGCGCGGCATAGACGCGGTGGGACTGGCCACCAGATATGTCGGCAACGACAGCACGCTCACCATGGAGAACTGTGTGCTCGACGTCGGTGCCGCAGTCCGGCACCTAAGGGAGCGCGGTTACGACAAGGTCGTACTGATCGGCAATTCCGGTGGCGGCGGCCTCGCAGCGATGTACCAAAGCCAGGCCGAGAACCCGACCATCACCGCAACTCCCGCAGGCGATCCACCGGACCTCACCCGCGCCGATCTACCGCCGGTCGACGGGGTACTGCAGCTGATGGCCCACCCCGGCCGCGCGCAGGTGCTCACAGATTGGATCGACCCAGCCGTTGTGGACGAGAACGATCCGTTCAAACGCGACGAGGACCTCGACCTGTTCAGCGGTCGGTTCGCCCCACCGTTCGATCGCGATTACCTTGTTAGGTACCGCGACGCGCAGACGGCTCGCAACCGACGGATTACAAGGTGGGTGCGCGAGCAGCTCGCCGAGCTGAGCCGTCAGGGTGGGAAGTTGCAGGACCTGCCCTTCGTCGTCCACGGGACGACGGCCGATCCGCGCTTTCTGGACGTAACTGTGGATCCGTCCGACCGACAACCGGGCACCATGTGGGGCCCCACGCAGGTTGCGAACATGATGCCGGCCTCGTTGGCCCACTACAGCAGCTTGCGTTCCTGGTTGTCCCAGTGGAGCATCGACGACTCGAATTGCGACGGCAACGAACACATATCGCGAATCACTGTGCCTACGTTGATCATGTACGGCACAGCCGACCAAGTGTGCTTCCCGTCGTATGCAACCGGCATGTTCGACGCAGTGCAGCACGAGAACAAGCAACTGACCGCAGTCGAACAAGGGCTCCACTACCTGTCGGGGCAACCGGAAAAGGTTGCATTCGTCGGCGACACCGTCGCAGCGTGGCTCCGCGATCACGAGCTGGCGTGCTGACGTGCAACTGCCTCGACATGATGGAAGGAACTGAAAATGGTGTACTACCGCGCCGTGGGTGAGATTCCCTCGAAAAAACACACGTTGTTTCACGCGCAAGACGGCACGCCGTGTTACGAAGAGTTTATCGGCGAGGAGGGCTTCTCCTCCACCGGATCACTGCTCTACCATCGCGGTGTGCCGTCGAACCTCGTCGACTCACGCAACTGGGCACTCGGTGATTTGTCGACGACAGTCAACCACCCACTCGGACCGCGACACTTCGAACTACCTGAACTGTTCGCCCACGACGAATACAAGGGCAGCGACCTCGTCCGCCACCGCCGTCTCATCCTGTCCAATGTCGACGTGCGCATCAGCTACGTGGTTGCGGACAGTCCAAGTGTGCTGTACAGCAACGGTATCGGCGATGAAGTGATCTACATCGAGAGCGGAAGCGCGATCCTCGAGAGCGTGTTCGGACGCATCGAGGTCGAGGCGGGCGACAACGTCGTCATCCCCCGAGTCGCCATCCACAGATGGATTCCCCTCAGGGTTGACGAACTCGGTCCGCTCAAAGCGTTCTGCGTCGAAGGCTCTGGGCACATCCGTTTTCCCAAGAGGTACCTCAGCGAATTCGGACAGTTCCTCGAGGGTGCGCCGCTGTGCGAACGCGATATACGGGTACCGCAGGGTTCGACAACCGTCACAGGCCCAGAAGCCGATGTCGACACCGATGTGTACGTCAAACACCGCACTTCCTCCGGCGTTTTAGGCTCGATCGTCACCTACGACCATCACCCGTTCGACGTGGTGGGCTGGGACGGTTGCCTCTACCCCTACGCGTTCAACTATCGAGATTTCTCACCGATTACCGGAGAGATTGTTCAACCACCCGTCGCCTACCAGATATTCGAGGGGCGCAACTTCGTCATCTGCAACTTCGTGCCGCGTCCGCTCGAATACCACCCTGCAGCGATCAAGGTGCCCTACTACCACTCCAACGTGGACTCGGACGAGGTGATGTTCTATCACGCTGGAGAGACTGCTGCAAGGAAAGGTTCGGGGATCGCGAACGCGTCGGTGTCACTGCATCCCGCCGCCTACACGCACGGCCCGGGGCGCCAGGCATACCTCGACTCACCGCAAATGACCGAGAGCAACGAGATGGCGTTCATGGTGGATACTTTCAGCCCTCTCGAACTCGGGGAAGGCGCACTAGCCAGCGACGATCCGAGCTATGCGTGGCATTGGTCCGGAAGGCATTCGACGACGCCGGGTACAGGCGGAGTGCGATAGCACAGAATTCCTCTGCGTGCGTTGGAGGCAATAGGGAACCGCTCGGACCGCGCTTACTGACGATGCCGTGCCAGTGTTGAGTACTGCGCGGCGGAGCATTCACGAACAACGGAGCGGTCCGTCTCCGAAGTGTTCGCCAGTTGCGGCTAATTCGCTGCCGGACTTTCGACGGTCTTCAGCGCACTGTGATATCCGCATCGTATGTGGGAGCGCATGATTGCCTCGACCCACTCGCCGTCCTTGTGTTTCAGCGCGTCGACGATCTCGAGGTGGTGCAGTGCGCTGCGTACCAGTTCGGCCGGTGTGTAGTTGCCGAACGTCCGGGACGCGACCATCGGTTTGAGCATCCCCAGCGACATCTCGGCCATCCGCCGGTTGGGGCATCTCGACAGGATCGATGTGTGAAACTCGTTGTTTACGAGGGCGATATCGGCTACCGTCGCCGACCCGGTGACCATCCCGTACATGGTCTCGGCCGATACGCGGAGCTCAGTAAGGTCGTCGGCCGACAGGTAATCCATCGCCAGCCGCGCCGCTGCGGGCTCAAGCAACGAGCGAGCGGAGTATGCAGCCTCCACCGACTCGGGCGAATACGCGTTGACCCGAGCGCCCTTGTTCTTCTCGATGACGACGACGCCGGTGTTGGCGAGGGTCTTGAGAGCCTCGCGGATCGGGGTGCGACTGACGCCGAGGCGATTAGCGAGTTCGACTTCGTTCAGTTTTTCCCCGCCGTCGTACTGCCCGGAGACGATCAGTTCGAAGATCGTGTCGCTCAGCTCGGACATGGCCACACTGTCATGCAGGCCATTGTGCATCAGCGAGTTCATGACGGGTGCCACCGCGGGAGACGAACGAGTACGACGGGATACCGGTGTAGGTCTCGACTTTCTGCACCACCATGAGGAATGCTCCGAGGTCGATACCCGTGGTGATGCCGAGTGATTCGAACAGTACAACGAGATCTTCCATCGGCGCGTTACCGAGTACGGACGGATCGCCGGGGAACCACATGTCTCCTCCGAGTCCGCCGAACGAGCCTTCAAGCCAATCGGCGCCGGCGGCGAGGCTAGCGAGGGCGTTGACGGCCGCATGTCCGTTGCGATTGTGCAGATGTACGCCCACCGGCATGCCCGGGTAGCGACCCTTCACTCGCCGCACTCCGTCAGCGAACTCGGTGGGTGTCTCCATTCCGGACGTCCCAGCGAGGTAGAGGGAGTCTGTGCCGGCCTCGACTACCCGCGTCACGACGTGGTCCAGCTCGGCCACGTCGACGGCCCCGCGGCACGGGGAGAAGAACGCGGTGGCGATCGCGGCGCTGACCGTCTTGCCGGCTCGATGCGCCTCGACAACAATGTCGTCGAAGTCCGCCAGCAACTTCTCCGGCGTCGCGTTCTGATTCTTCAGCGCCATGCCCGGGTCCACCGGGATGACGGCGACGATTTCGTCGATGCTGGTGGCGCAGGCCCGTTGCGCGCCGCGCACATTGGGGACGAGTGCCTTGTAGCGAACGCCGCCGCGCCGCGGCGCTTCGGCGATGAGGCGCTCTGCATCAGCGAACTGCGGCAGCACTTTCGGATGCGCGAACGAGGTGATCTCGACGGTGGTGAACCCGGCGTCGAGGACACCGGTAAGGATGTCGAGTTTACGGTCGGCGCTCAGGACGTCGAGGACTGCTTGAAGTCCGTCGCGCAGGCCCGACTTCCACGAGGTTGGCGGACGCCAGCAGTTCACCGAAGATCATCAGATGGTTCCGGCGGCGCGCAGTGCGTCGACGTCGTCGTCGCTGTATCGGCCAACTGAGGTGAGTACGTCGCTGGTGTGTTCGCCGAGTCTGGGTCCGGGCCAGCGGACGCTGCCGTCGGTGCGGCTCAGCCGCGGGAAGGTGTTCTGCATCGGGACCTTACCGAGGGTGGGGTGGTCGGTGGTGATGATGGACTCGCGGGCGATGAACTGCTTGTCCTTCAACATGTCCGAGGGCCGGTAGATCTTGCCGACGGGCACGGCGTGGGCGAGGAGGAGGTCTTCGAGGCTGCCGCTGTCGTGCTCGACCGTGAACGCGGCGACCATGTCGTCGAGCTCTTCTTGGCGTTCGCCGCGGGCGCGGTGGGTGCTGAAGCGCGGGTCCGTTGCCAATTCTGGTTGGCCCATGGCTTTGGCGAGGCGGCCGAACACCGTGTCCTGGTTCGCGGCCACAAGAATCCAGCCGCCGTCGGCGGTCGGGTAGACGTTGCTGGGCGCGACGTTCGGCAACACCGCGCCGCTGCGTTCACGCTGATATCCGGAGATCACCCATTCCGGCACGATGGATTCCATGATGCCGAGCACGGCCTCGTAGATTGCGGAGTCGACCACCTGGCCGCGGCCGCTGCGTGTGCGTTCGTAGACCGCACCCAACGTACCGAGAGCAGCGAACACCGCGGCTAACGTGTCGCCGATCGAGATGCCGACGCGTGACGGCGGCGTCATCGGGTCGCCGACGACGTACCGCAAGCCGCCCATGGCCTCTCCGATGGATCCGTAACCGGCGCGCGAGGAGTACGGTCCGGTCTGCCCGTATCCGGACACCCGGGCGAGAATCAAACCCGGGTTGGCGGCGGACAGTTCTTCGTACCCGAGACCCCACTTCTCGAGTGTTCCGGGCCGGAAGTTCTCGACGACGATGTCGGCCTGGGCGATTAGCCGTTTGGCGACGGCCTGCCCTTCGGCGGTCCGCAGATCGACGGTGATGGACTTCTTGTTTCGGCCCACGACCGACCACCACAGCGATTCACCCTCCGGCATACTGCGTCCCCACTCCCGCATCGGGTCACCCTTGCCGGGCTGCTCCAACTTGATTACCTCGGCGCCGAGGTCTCCGAGAATCTGACCGCAGAACGGCCCGGCGATCAGCTGTCCCATCTCGACAACCCGGAGGCCGTCCAACGGTCCCGTGGTCCTTGCATCGTGACCTGCAGCTACGGACACTTCCACTCCTAGTTGTATGCAAACAACGCAATAGTTGTAGGTTTAGAGCAGGCTGAAGCTCCGTATGTATACAATCATATCCACGCCGTGACTCACAACACATAGCTTGAGTAAGCAAGTCCAGACGGGCTTACGCCCTGTCCAGCCCGAACCCCCCGGTCCAGACGCGCTCAGCTCAGGAGAAATCGTGACCACAGCACGTCCGGCCGAACCCACGGTCGACCCCACCGGCGGTGGCGAAAAAAGCCGGTCATGAACGCCGCCCTCGGGCTACCGATGAAGTGGTTCGTACCCATTGCGCTTCTCGTCGTGGTCGTCGCATATCTGTTCACGCCGGCCGGGGGCATGACCGCCGGCTTCGCGGTCACCATCGCAATCGGTGGTCTACTCAACGTGATCGGCAACGCGATCCCAGGTTTCAACCGCATCGGCGGCGGCGTCATCCTCGCCATCATGGTTCCAGCGGTACTGCTGAGCTACAATCTCATTCCCGAGAGCACGTCGACGGCCATCGCCTACTTTTACGACCTGTCGGCGTTCGGTTAATTCGTCGTCGCAGCCCTGATCGTCGGCAGCTCCTGCGCATGGACCGCGAACTGCTGATGAAGGCAGGATCGCGCATCACCATCACCATCTGCTTCACACTGTTCGGCCTGATCGGTCAGATCACCGGCTACGGGCTCGGCAAGATGCTGTTCTAAGTCGTCGACCCGGTCCTCGGCGGAGGTGTGGCGGCAGGAGCAATTCCGATTTCGGAGCTCATCGCCACCAACAGCGGAGGATCCGCGTCGGACAATCTGTATTTGCTCGTAACGGCCGTCGTGGTCGCCAACATTATCTGCATTGCCGCCGCGGGGCTGCTTGCGTTCCTCGGAAAGCGTAAGCCGAACATGTTCAAGAACTTCAACGGCGACGGCGAACTGGCGGTCGGCAAGCCGAAGCTGAGCGTTACCGGCGTCGGCAAGCCAATCGACCCCGCAGACGCGATCCGCAGCACGATCATCGGTTGTTCACTGCCGGACCGCTATTCATGGTCGCCGACGCCATCTCGAGTTTTGTACCGTCGATCCACAGCTACGTCTTCCTGATTGTGCCGTGCGCAGCGGCGAAGATCTTCCTACCCCTGCCGAACTTCCTGGCGCAGGGCGCGCCGACCTCTGGTACAAACTCGTCGCCAACGCCTTCATTCCCGCAATCCTGGCGTCCGTCAGCAGCGTAGCGATCGACTTCCAGGACGTCATCGCGACGTGATCGACGGGCGAATCCCCCCCGGACCCCCACGCTTCAGGGCCAGAATTGTATCCCTCCGACTTCAAGTATGTTGTGGCACAAGCAATCACATCGTCTTTGACAGGGCCCGCGGCCCACCCGGCGGTGTTCTGTATTGCCTTAATGTCGATCCGCAGGTGGCGTTTGTCCCGATGCAGCCTCTTCCTACAGCCACAGCAACAGCAACACTGCATCTCGTGTATCCCACATCCGGTCTGCAGACTTACCCATACAGGGAAATTGTGCTGAGCTGGTGTTTTAGCAACACGGTGCGGAAAATGCAATTTACAACGCCTACATCTGTTCGGTCGTGGGCGAACTCGGATTACGGCTTCGGTCCCCAACACACCAGAAACTAAGCTGCTCCCATGCCCGCCGGACGCTTCGCTCCCAGTCCCTCCGGCGATCTCCATCTCGGCAATCTCCGCACCGCACTACTAGCCTGGCTCTTCGCCCGCTCCACCGAACGAAAATTCGTCATGCGCGTCGAAGACCTCGATCGCGTGAAACCCGGCTCCGAGCAACGCCAACTTGACGACCTCGCCGCCATCGGACTCGACTGGGACGGGCCGATCATGCGGCAATCCGAGCGTCGGGAAATCTACGACGCCACGATTCGCACGCTTTCCGCCGCCGGGCTGACCTACGAATGTTTCTGCACGCGTCGGGAAATCCTGCAAGCCGCATCGGCCCCACATGCACCCGACGGCGCGTACCCGGGAACCTGCAGGAACCTGACCGCAGACCAGAGAGCAGCGAAGGACCGACCACCCGCCATCCGATTGCTTTCGCAGGTAACCGAATTCACCATCGTCGACCAACTGCACGGACTCTTCCGAGGCCAGGTGGACGACTTCGTCTTGCGCCGATCCGACGGCGTCCCCGCCTATAACCTCGCCGTCGTCGTCGACGATGGCGCGCAAGGCGTCGACCAGATCGTGCGCGGCGACGACCTGCTCACCTCCGCGCCGCGGCAGGGTTACCTCGCCCAACTCCTGGGCCTGACCCCCGCGACGTACATTCATGTGCCCCTCGCTCTGAACGTCGAGGGCAAGCGTCTGGCCAAGCGTGACGGCGCTGTGACGCTGCGCGAGCGGCCCGACGCGTGGTCGCTCATCACCACCTCGCTCGGCGTGCCGAATGCGAAGAACGCCGAGGAACTGCTCGAACAGTGGAAGCCGACGCTGGTACCGCGCGAACCGTGGGTGTTCGACCCCGCGAATACCTGACCTACCGACCGATCGAGATCACGTTGCAACGCGACAGGACCCAACTGCGCACGAATCGGACGTACAGTGACCGCGACAACTCATCCCGAGGGAGAAGGACACCATGACCTCA
This sequence comes from Rhodococcus sp. ARC_M12, assembly GCF_022810385.1. Classification (NCBI taxonomy): domain Bacteria; kingdom Bacillati; phylum Actinomycetota; class Actinomycetes; order Mycobacteriales; family Nocardiaceae; genus Rhodococcus; species Rhodococcus sp. ARC_M12. The sequence goes on from NZ_JALGQI010000004.1 coordinate 86,911, forward strand.
GGCGGCTACGACCCCGACAAGGATCCACAGAACCCCGGTGGTTATCCCCCGCCGCAGGGCGGCGGCTACCCACCACCCGGCAACTACCCACCCCCTGCGCAGGGCAACTACCCACCTCCGGGCAGCTACCCGCCTCCTCCCGGCGATTACCCCCAGCAAGGCGGCTACCCACCACCCGGTGGTTACCCACCGCCCCCGCAGGGCAACTATCCACCGCCACCGGCGTTCGGTGAGTCACCTATGCCGACGCAGCTGTCCGTGGGAACGGCCATCGGCTACGCCTTCAACAAGTTCAAGGACAACGCCCTCGTCTGGGTCGGCATCGTCCTGATCGCCGCGATCATCCAGGGCGTCTTGAACGTCGTGTTGAGCTCCGACAACGTCGTCTTCAGCCTGATCTTCAGTGTCGTCGTCGGCGTCGTCGCGCTCCTCATTCAGGCGGCACTCGTCCGCGGCGCTCTGCACGAGGTGGACGGGATCAAGCCTGCATTCGGGTCCTTTTTCCAGTTCGGCAATGTTGCCGCCGTCATCATCGCCGGCGTCCTCGTCGGCATTGCCACCAGCATCGGCTTCGTCCTGCTGATCATCCCTGGCATCGTCATCACGTTCTTCACATGGTGGACCTTCCAGTTCGTCATCGACCGCGGCGACGAGCCGATTCCCGCCATCAAGGCAAGCGCTCAGGCGATTGCCTCGAACGGTGGAACCCTTTTCGTGCTGGCCCTCGCCCTGGTCGGCATCAACATTGTCGGCGCACTCCTGCTCGGCATCGGCCTGCTGGCCTCCATCCCGATCACGATCATCGCCGGCACCTACGCCTACCGCGTCACCGTGGGTGGCCGCGTCGCCTGACGTGCAATCCGCCTCGATGGGCGCGCATCCCTCACCGGGGATTCGCGCCCATCGTCGTCTCGGTGCTTGGATCGAGCAGTGACTACTACCGAACCCACCGCCGCCAACGGCGGCACCGAGTCTGGGCAGGCCACGTTCGCTCACATCAGCCGGGGCTACTACCCCACCATCGTCGCGCTTTTCGTCGCGACGCTGCTGATCTCGAATGTGGCCGCCAGCAAAGGTGTCGCCTTCTTCGCCTCCTCCGACGTCATGCTCGGACCACTGCAGATCCTGCCGATCAATACCGACGGCGCATTCTTCCTGTTCCCCCTCGCCTACATCCTCGGCGACGTCCTCAGCGAGGTCTACGGCTTCAAAGCAGCTCGCCGCGCGATCTACCTCGGTTTCGGCTCCCTGATCCTCACCTCGGTGTGCTTCTGGATCGCCATCGAACTTCCCGCCGCCTCGTTCTACGAGAACCAAGAGTCACTCGAAACCGTCGTCGGTGTCGTGCCCCGACTGGTTCTCGCCGGCCTCGCCGGCTTTGCCGTCGGCCAGCTGCTCAACTCCTACGTCCTGGTCAAGATCAAGGAACGCACCAAGGAAAAGCACCTGTGGGCGCGCCTGATCGGCTCGACCGTCGTCGGCGAGTTCTTCGACACGCTGATCTTCTGCGCCATCGCCGCAGGCGTCATCGGCATCAGCACATGGACCGACTTCATCAACTACGTCGTCGTCGGATTCCTGTGGAAGACACTCGTCGAGGTCCTCGTCCTGCCCATCACCTACCGCGTCATCGCGTACATCAAGAAGCGCGAGCCGTCGTACCAGGATGGCTAGGACGCGACCCATTCCGTACTGAGGTCGAAGTAACGCTCCCGGGCCGTCTCGAACGTGGCGACGGCCCGGGTGCCCGGCCAGTCTTCCGGCGTCATGGACGGCGGAAGGCCAGGGTCGACGTAGGGAATGACGCGCCATTCGTCGAGCAACGGCACGAACGTGACAAACGCGTCGCGGGGATTCCGAGCCGCGGACCCGCCGTCGAAGGCCTCGAGAAATGCCCGATGACGATCGGCGATGCCGGCCAGATCCCACCACAGCTCGGCGCTCTCACGCAGCGTGCCGGGAGCCGCGATCTCGGACGCGACGAACGTCGTCACGTAGGGCGAGAGCTCCAACGCGTCGACGATGGCACCGGCCTCGGGCGCGAGATACTCGGGTGTAATCCACAGACCGGGTGAGACTGTGCCGCAGCCAATTCCGGTGAGTCGACGCCTCAGCTGGTGGCGCGCGGCGCGTTGAGTCTCGGGAATGGTGAACGAGATCAGTCGAAACGGATCGCCGTCGGCCATCCGCCGGAAGCTGAAGATCCGACCGTCGCCCCGTGCGAACATGGTGTCGGCCTGCTCGGTGATGCGATAGCCGGTGCGGCCGTCTCGATTACTCGATTCGACGACGCCCTTCTTCTTCAACCTGGCCACTGCGATGCGCGTGCTCTCCGGTGGCACCCCGAGCGCGTCCATCCACACGACAAAATCGGCGATGGCGAACCACCCTCCGAGCGGGCGAACGTAGGCCCCGAGCACCGTGCGCACGAGTGAGGTGGCGCTTCCGGGACGAGAGTCGAAGTCGTCGAGGATGGCCCCGGCGGTGCTAGGCGCGGAGTTCGTCACGGATAGCCACGATTCCCAGATACACCTCTCGGTACGAGGTGCTCAGAGGGCTCAACCCTAGCCGAATACCCTGCGGCGCACGGTAATCCGGGATAACCCCCCGCTCCCACAGGCGAGCGGTGATCGCCTTGAACTCGGGATGGTCGATGGTGACGTGACCGCCGCGTCGATTCGAGTCCTCGGGTGAGGCGATCTCCACCCCGAGCGGTACCAGCATCTCGCGGACCAGTTCGAGGGCGTATTCGGTGAGTGCGACGGACTTCGCGCGTATCGCGTCCATCCCCACCTCGGCGATCATCTCGATGGTGTCCTGCATTGCGATCATCCCGAACACCGACGGCGTGCCACTGATGACGCGTCGAATACCCTGTGCCGGAACGTAACCCTGCGCCATCTCGAACGGATCGGCCCGGCCCATCCAGCCCCAGATCGGCTGCACGAAGTCGTCGAGAAGATCGCTGCGCACGTACGCGAAGGCCGGTGAACCCGGACCTCCGTTGAGGTACTTGTAGGTGCACCCGACGGCCAGATCCACTCCCCAAGAATCGAGTTCGAGCGGTACCGACCCGACGGAATGACACACGTCCAACAGCATCAGCGCGCCGGCCTCGTGCGTGATACGCGTCGCCTCGGCCACGTCGACGAGGAAGCCGGACCGGTAGGCGACGTGGGTGATCACCACCAAGGCGGTGTTCTCCCCCACCACCTCGGCGAGTTGTTCCGGTTCGATACCACCGCGGCGGTCCGTCTCGATCCATCGCAGAGTCATATTCGACTCTGCCGCAATACCTTCGAGCAAGTATCGGTCGGTCGGAAAGTTGTCCCGGTCGATGACGATCTCGGTGCGGCCAGGCCGCAGGGCGATCGCCGCCCGCGCCAGCTTGTACAGCAGTACCGTCGTCGAATCGCCGATGGTGGTCTGGCCGGGCGCAGCCCCGAGGGTGGCGTCGGCCAGGGCATCGCCGATGGTGACGGGGAGGTCGAACCACTGCTCGTCCCAGCCGCGGATCAACCGTCCGCCCCAGGCGTCGGTCATGAAGGCATTGATGCGTTCGACGCTGGCCTTGGTGGGCCGGCCCAGCGAGTTTCCGTCGAGATATGCGGTGATCGACGGGTCGTCACTACCGAGGAACTTCTCGCGATAGCTCCGGAGCGGGTCCTTGTTGTCGAGCTCCAGCGCGCGTTCCGTCATCGTCCGATTTCCGTTCTGACAGCGAGCAATTCGGGAAAGAAGGTGAGTTCGAGTGCCTTCTGCAAAAATCCGACGCCGCTCGACCCTCCTGTCCCACTCTTCATTCCGATGGTACGGAGCACCGTCCGCATGTGCCGAAAACGCCACAGCTGGAAGTTCTCCTCCAGATCGACGAGCTCCTCGAATGCCTCGTACACCGCCCAGTGTTCGGTGTGGTTTTCGTAGACGAATTTGATCAGCGGCATCAGGTCCTCGTTGAACGTGTATGCCGCGGTGACGTCACGGTCGAGGGCCGATGCCGGTACGTCGTATCCCTGCCGCGCCAACGACTGCCAGAAAGCGTCGTACAGGCTGGGCTCGTGCAATAGCGTCGAAAGCTGTTGGTGAGCAGCCGGATCGGACTCGAAGACCGTCAGCATGCCCGCGTTCTTGTTGCCGAGGACGAACTCCACGGCCCGGTACTGGTACGACTGAAAGCCCGAGGAGTTGCCGAGGAAGTCTCGAAACTGGGAGTACTCAGTCGGGGTGAGCGTCGCCAACACCGACCACTGCTCGGTCAGCGTCTTCTGGATGTGCTTGACGCGGGCGACGCATTTCAGCGCGGTACCGATGCCGTCGGCATCCAGCGCCGCCCGCGCGGCCAGCGTCTCGTGCAGCACCAGCTTGAGCCACAGTTCGGTGGTCTGGTGCTGAATGATGAACAGCAGTTCGTCGTGATGCTCCGGGGTGCTGACCGGCTTCTGGGCGCTGAGCAACGTGTCGAGGTCCAGGTACGCGCCGTAGCTCATGCGGTCACTGAAGTCGGTGACGACAGTCTTCTCTATCGCGCGAGTATTGGCTTCGACGCTCATGGATCGTCCTCGAGGTGGTGGGCTGGTGAGTCCACCGTATTACACAAATGTGCCGCCCGCTAGATATCCGTAAGTAAGTGGATCGGCGTGTCCATCAACGGTCGACAACAGTGGTGGTGCGCTCGGCGAGGTTCTGTGCGACCCACTCGCGGAGCGTCGTGGTCGGGATCCCGTGCCGGGCATTGAACGTGTCGGCCTTGTCCCATGCGACACCGCGTCCCTGTGCGAAGACGGCGCGATACTTCCGGGTCATGTTGTCCGGGTCTGCACCGAGTTCTGCCATCAGGAGCGGTTCCGACCACACCTGGAGCGCGAACGGACGACCGAGGACTCCTTCGAGGGTCTCGGCGAGTTGGCCGTAGGTGATCGTGTCCCCGGCGACGAAGACGATCTCGTCACGGATGCGCGGCTCGGCGAAGAGGATTTCCGCGGTCAGCGCGCCGATGTCCTCCGGCGTGGTCACGGTCACTGCGGTGTCGACGGTCCCGAGGGCATTGACGGTGTCGTTCGAGAGGTCGACCATCCCGGAGCCGGCGTCGAAAAGGTAGTTCATGAACATGCCGGTGGAGATGATCACCCACTCGGTGTCGTGCTGTGAACGGAGGAGATCCCGCACGTCGAGCTGGGAGTCGAAGATGTCCTGGGGGCTGCCCCGGCCGATGACGTCGAAGTCGACACCGAACTGCCACGGGAAGTATCGCGGAAGCTTCGCTTGCAAGGCCGCCTGCGCGACTTTCATCGGAGTGTCCAGTCCTGCGGTGATCCCGGTGCAGCCGATGACGGTGTCGTAGTCGGCGAAGACCGCAGCGAGGTCATCGACGGTGTTTTCGACCAGGTCACCACGAACGATGCCTATCCCGAGTTCGCGGATCTCCGCGACGTCGTGCTGCTTGGCCGGGACGGTCGAGTCTATGGTGGTCCCACGGAGCAAGACGTCGACGGCAGATTCCGCGACGCCAGCGGCTCGACGGACGACATTGCGTAGGACGGGCATGCCGAGTTCACCGGCTCCGATGACGAGGATCTTCCGTGACGGGCCATTCCAGTCGTTGGTCATGTGTTCCTTTCTTCGGCTCCCCGAGGATCGGGTGCCGAACACGTCTGCGACCATAAACGTTGACATCACTGTCAAGGTCAAATCGGTGGCCACCGACGAAAGGACCCCGGCATGAAAATCAGTGAGGCAGCGGATGCGATCGGAGCACCGGCACGGATGCTGCGGTACTACGAGCAGCAGGGACTCATCGACGCTGCGCGGTCGGCAAACGGGTACCGCGACTACTCCGACGAGCAGATCGAGCACGCACGCCACGTGCGCGCGCTCGTCGAGGCAGGTCTTTCCACGCGCATGATCAAGATCGTCCTCGACATCGAAACTCCTGAGCCGGAGCACTATTCGGCGATGGGTGGTCGCGCTGCTGCAGAGGAGCTCGCGCGTGAGTTGCGGGTGGTGGAGAACCGAATCGTGTGCCTCGAGAAAAGCCGCGATGCCGTCATCGACTTCCTCCGTAGCACCGACCACGCAGACCTCCTTACCTAGACTGGAGGACCATGGCCGAGTCGCCCTGATCTGAACTCGGCGGTAGTCGACCTCGATTCGGGTGTCGGTACCGCCGCCCGCTGAACTATCCTCGACGTAGTCGGATCGAGTGAGGAATCGAAGTGCGTAGAGCGTCAGGACAGTTGGAGGAGTCGATCCTCGAGCTGCTCGGCGAGCACACGGAACTCTCGGTGGCCCAGGCCCGCGAGCATCTGGACTCCGAGCTCGCCCACACCACGGTCATGACCGCGTTGGTGCGCCTGCACGGCAAGGGCCTCGTCGATCGCGAGCGGCGCGGACGGTCCTTCGTCTACACCCTCAACGCCCCGGTCGACGAAATCCCCGCACTGCGGGCCGCGATGCGAATGCGCACCGAACTCGACACGAGAGCCGAACGAGCGGATGTGTTGGCCAACTTCGTGGCCGCACTCGATCCCGAGGACGAGGCGACGCTGCGCGAGCTGCTGGCCAAGTCGGATGCAGCCGAGCACCACCCATGACCCTGCTCCTGGTCGTGGCCGTCCTGCCGTGGGTGCTGTCGCTGGTGCTGGGGTTCGGAGCCGATCAACTCGACCGTCGACTCAATCCGTCGACCGCCGTCGTCCTGTTGCCCATCCTGTCGATGGTCACCGCGTTTGCAGTCGCCGCATCTCTGGCCGCGGTTGCCGCGGTGCTGCTGGCGTCAGGCGAGCTTGCCTGGATAGCGGTGGGAATCATCATCTCCGCGTGGATGGTCTGGCGTGTGGTCGAGGTCGCCCGCCATGTTCGACGCGTTGCCGTCGGTGCGTCGATCGCATCCGAATTCGGCGACGAGGCGCGGGCGACGGGCGGCATCGTTGTGGTCGACTCCGACGTTCCCGACGCTTTTGCCGTCCCCTCCGGCGGAGGTGCCGTCGTGATCACCACCGGCCTCGCGGAAGCTCTGTCGGACAACGAATTACGCGCCGTGGTCGAACACGAGCGTGCGCACCTACGGCACCGCCACAGCGTGTGGATTCAGATGTGCGAAATCGCGGCTCGACTGGATCCGATTCTTCGGCCGGTTCCGTCGAAGGTCCGGCACGCCGCCGAGCGTCAGGCCGACGAGAGCGCAGCGACTCTCGGCCGTCGAGATACGTTGTCTGCCATCGCCAGGACTGCGTTGCTTCGCGCTCATCTCGACCACGAGACCCGCACCCTCGCCAGTACCGGCGGTGACGTCGTTCGCCGCGTGCAGGCCCTCAGCGAACCAGCACGGCACCGGCCCGACCGCGGAATCCTCGCCGCCGGAGTGGTTCTGATCCTTGCGTTCACCGTCATCTCAGTGGGCTTGTTCGACGTGGTCCAAGATGTGGTGGCACCCGAAACCGGAGAAGCCGCCACCTCGATTTTCCGCTGATCTCAGATACCCGCGACGCCCGCGAGTTGGCCGATCGCATAGGTGACGGCCATCGCGATCGCACCACCGATCACGATGCGAGTCACCGCCGGGCGACTCGGCGCTCCACCGAGGCGTGCGCTGATGGTTCCGGTCAACGCCAGAGCCAGCAGCACCACGACGAACGTCACCGGGATACGCAGCGAAGCAGGCAACAACAGGATGGACAGCAACGGGAGCAGTGCCCCGCTGATGAACGACACCGCCGACGACGCAGCCGCCTGCCACGGATTGGTCAGCGCATCCGGGTCGATTCCCAGCTCGACGTCCACGTGTGCGGCAAACGGATCGTGTTCGGTGAGTTCGCGAGCGACGGTCTGCGCAGTGTCGGCCGACAGGCCCTTGGCCTCGTACAGTGCCGCGAGCTCGGCCAGTTCCTGCTCGGGTTGCTCGTCGAGTTCTCGGCGTTCCTTGATCAACAGCGAACGCTCGGCGTCACGTTGTGTGCTCACCGAGACGTACTCCCCGAGCGCCATGGACACGGCTCCTGCGACGAGGCCGGCAACGCCCGCGGTCAGCAGCGATCCTTTGTCGGTGGTGGCGGCTGCGACACCGACGACCAGACCGGCGGTGGACACGATGCCGTCGTTCGCACCGAGCACCCCGGCCCGTAGCCAGTTCAGCCGACCGGACAGATCTCCGTGCGGTTCGTGCTCGTGCAGGCTTGGCTCTGGCTCACTCATCGCCGGCCGTCACCGATACGTCGTCCCACGCGGCGCGCGCGCCGGACTCACCGATTCTGTACACCTGGACGATTGTGGTCGCTCCGATCACCACTGCCAAGACCACCACCGCGATCGACTGCCACCGCACGGGCGCGTTGCCGCGACGCTCACGCAGATGCAGGAACACGAGTGCCGCGGCGACGACGACCAGACCGACGGAGAAGTAGATCATCCAGTCGCCGATCTCGGTGTGCTGTTCGACCGCAGCGGTCTCGGGCACTCGCTTCTCCAGCCACTCACCGGCTTCGGTCGTCAGCGGCGTCAACACCAACGTGAACACCGCCAGGGCCGCAATGAGCCACACGAGCCTGCTGCGCACACCGGACCAGATACTCGCCGCGATGGCGAGCAGCGCGGTCAACGGTGCCAGCACCACGATGAAATGAACGAGCAGAATGTGGGCCGGTAGACCGTTGAAGGTGGACATGCGTTCTCCCGCTGATTCGAAGTCGCGTGCACCTCACGCACCGCACATGCTACACACCATGTAGTAGTTGCGCCGACGGTTCGAGTGCTGCCAGGGCTCGCCATGCCGAGTCAGGTGCTGCAACCATCGCATGCAAGATCTGCTCGAGACGTCGCCCCAGTGCGACAACGGAATTCGCGTCGAACAATTCTGTGGGATAGACGATATCGATGTCCGTACCGATAGCGCCCCTGGGTCGTTCCGCGGGCTCCACTCCTGTCTTCCCTTCGCCGTCCCGACGTTCGGTGACGTGAAAATGAAGGTCGCACTTGGCGATATCGATCGGCCGCGGTGTGATCTCGAAGCGCACGTCCCCGACGTCGAAAGTCGCGGCATTGAACACGTCCCACGACAGCGCCACCTGAAAGATCGGGTGCCGCCCATCCGTCGAGTCAGCAGCGAGATCGGCGACGACATCCTCGAACGGCACCGATGCATGGTCGAAGGCCCGTAGTTCGCTCGCACGGGCCAACTGCACAACGTCCCCGACCGTCGCGGCCGCGGCGATCTTCGTCCGGATGGCGACGGTGTTGGTGAAGGTTCCGACGAGTTGCTCGAGTCTCGGGTCGTCGCGACCGGCAACCGGGGTACCGATGACGATGTCGGTGGATTCCGTCGTCTGGGCGAGCAGAATCAACAGTGCTGCGCGCAGCACGGTGAATCGTCCTGTCCCGCAACGCTGTGCCAGATCGGTCATTCTCTCGGTGGTGGCTGCGTCGAACCGAAGCGACGTGCGAGCGCCGGAGAAGTCCCAGTCCTGCGTGCGACTGCGGTCCAACCGCAAGCCCCTGGAGCTGGGTATGTCCGCCAATTCCGCGCGCCAGAAGTCGAGATCGGCCGACACATCGCGGTCAGCGGCCCAGACGCTGTAATCGGCGTATTGCAAGGGTAATTCGGGCCACGACGGTGCCGTTCCGGCAATCCTGGCGTGATAAGCCAGTACGAAATCCGACGCCAACAGCCCCAGTGACCACCCGTCCGCTGCACTGTGGTGGACAGCGCATGCGAGCACGTGGTGATCGGGCGCTACTGCGAACAGGCGAGCTCGGATCGGAAACTCGGTGCGCACGTCGAAGGGGTGCTCCAGCGTCTGCACCACCGCGGCGTCGTCGAAGTCGACAATGTCCAGATTCGGTACCGCCCTCGCCGAATCCGACTCGACAAGCTGCACCGGAACACCGTCGACATCCGGGTAGCGCGTCCGCAGCGTGCTGTGCCGATCGATCAGGTCGGTCATCGCCTGCACAGCTGCCGCCGCGTGGAACTCCCCGGAAATCGTGACCGTGAACGGCAGGTTGTACAGCGGAAGCCGTGCGCTTCGATCGATGTGGCGTTGCTGCGGAGCGAGCGGAATTGCGACTACCCCCTCCGACATTCCGCGTTCGGGCCGCGAATTCTGCTGCCTCCCAATACGTCTACGATCGTCGATACATCTAGCCAAGGACTGAACGGAGGGCGCACCGGCGAGGTCGTGCACGCCGATGTCCACCGAGGCCTCGGCCCGCACGGATGCGACAACTCTGGTCGCCGCCAGCGAGTCGCCGCCGAGGTCGAAGAACGACGCAGCGCAATCGATGCCGTCCGTTCCGAGCACGCGCGCGAACGCTACGGCCACCATCTCCTCGGTGGCACCGGACGGCTCGGTTCGAGCACCGGTCGTCGACGGGGTGAGGTCCGGAAGAGGAAGTGCGCCGCGATCGACCTTTCGATTGATCGTCAGCGGAATCTCGTCGAGTATCGAGAGGGTCGCCGGCACCATGTGGGCAGGCAATCGTTCCGAAAGCTCCCGGCGGATGTGCTCGGTGTCGAGCACGTGTTCGCTGCTCGCCGCAACGACGTAACCGTCGATACGCAGGTCGCCAGTGTGACTGCGACGCAATGCCGATGACGCCGCAGCCACCTCCGGATGCGCCCGTAACGCTGCGTCGATCTCGCCCAACTCGACACGATTTCCCCGGATCTTGATCTGATCGTCGGTGCGGCCGAGGAACTCCAGCGTACCGTCGCCGCGCAGACGTGCCCGATCTCCACTGCGGAACATCCGACTCCCGTTGCTGCCGAACGGGTTCGCGACGAAACGCGCCGCTGTGTCCGCGGTGCGGCCGAGATATCCGCGCGCAACGCCGGGAGTCTCGATGTAGATCTCGCCGACCGCGCCCGACGGAACGGGCCGCAGAGTGCGATCGAGAAGGTGAATCACCGCACCCACCATGGCTCGTCCGATCCCGTCCGCGCTGCCCGGATGCAGTGGCTCGGTCATTGTGACACTGCAGGTCGTCTCCGTGGGGCCGTAGGCGTTGAGCAGTCGTCGACCCACCGACCAACGGTCGACCGCGTCCTGCGGTGCCGCCTCACCGCCGATGATGACAGTCCCGACACCTGCCAGTGCCGCAGGATCCAACGTCGCCAGAGCCGACGGCGTGATCAGCAGATGGGTAATTGCCTGCTGAGCAATCACATCCGACAGTTCTGCGCCGCCGTAGCTATCCGGCGGTGCGATCACCACGGCCGCGCCCGCGGTTGCTGCAGCAAGCACTTCGACGATGGCGGTGTCGAATCCGGGTGAGGCGAGATGACAGACTCGTGACTCGGCGTCGATGTCGTAGCTGCTCCGAATCTGTTGCACCAGAGCAGCGATGCCATCGTGGGTCACGACGACGCCTTTGGGAGTGCCGGTGGAGCCGGAGGTGTAGATGACGTATGCCGCGTGGTGCGGTGTCGTCGGCGCAGCTTCATCGTCCGGGCCTCCCTCCGCGAGAACATCATCGAGGTTCAGCCACTCCACCTCACCGATCTCTCCGCCGCCCGTGCGCAGACCCAACACCGCCCCGCTGTCACGCAGCACGAAGTGTGCCCGCTCGCGGGGATGATTCGGGTCGACCGGAACGTACACCGCACCCACGCGTGCGATCGCCCAGAACGCGACGACCCCCTCGATAGATCGGCCGATGCGCACACCGACCCGGTCCTCCGTACCGATTCCTCGGGCAGTCAAGGTGGATGCGAGTGCGCAGACTCGTGCGGCCAGTTCTCCGTAGGTGATCGAGACGTCGGCGTCCTGGAGTGCAATTCGATTGCTGTGCTGTGTGATTGCCGTCGAGTACACCTCGTTCAGTGATCCCTGTTCCGTCGTGGTCGCGCCCACCGACGCGGGCGTCGTTCGTGGCTCCTCGGGCAGGAACAGGTCGAGGTCTGCTACCGCGGTGTCCCCGCAGCCGGATTCGGCAAAACGGTCGAGAAAGTGCAGGAACCGTTCGTGGTGGCGAGCGAGGTCGCTCGGTGTGTACGCGGCAGGGTTGGCCTCGAAGTCGATGCGCGGACGCGCTCCGCCTCGACCGGAATAGATGTTGACGGCAAGATCCGACACGGGGCCTGTGGTCAGAATGTTGATCTCGCCGTCGAAGTCCCCGACGGCCACGGTGTTCGCGAACATCATCACGTTGATCGTCGGACCGAAACGCCCTGCGTGCAGGGCATTCCCACGCTCGGACACCGGCGGCCTGCTGCGCTGGTGTCGGAGCACGGCTCCGACCGCCACCTCGGCCGACTTGATCACGTTGTTCACTGTCGCCGATCCGATGCCCGGCAACCGCAACGGCACCACATGCGACAACGACGATCCGGCCCGGCGCAGCATCGCCGTCGGCCGCGCAGAGACCGGCAGAGACAGATCGACGTCGTCTACATCGTTCATGCGCGAGAGGAAGGCAGCGAATGCCGCGATCACCACGGTCGACGTGGCATGACCCGGAGCGGCCGGAGAGATCGACCTATCCTCGCCGACGACGATCGGCACCGACGCAGGCCGAGCCGTCCGGCCGAGAGGCCCGGCATATCCCGGGTCGGTCGACTCCCAATGCGCTCGATCGCGTCGTGCGCGGGTGGAGGTGCGGTAGCGCTCGTCCTCGGCGAGAAGGGCTGCCGGAGTCGTCGGATCGATCCGTGGTGGCTCGACGCCGCCTTGCACCGCGGCATACAGGGCCGCGGCCCGCTCGAGCACCTTCATCGAGGCATAACCGTCGAGCGCGATGTGGTGGGCTCTGGTGTACCAGAAGACGCGACCGTCCCCGACGCGGAGGACACGCAACCGCACCAGCTGTCCGTCCATCGAGAAGGGCGTCCGACAATCGTCGTTCATGCACTGCATGGCCGCATCGGCCGGACGGTCGTGTCCGCGGAGATCGAGGATCTCGACCCTTTCGGTCTCCCGAGGCTCGAACCGCTGCCTCGGACTGCCGTCGACCTCGATGATTCGCATCGTCGACGACGAGAACTCTCGATGCGCCAGACTGCCGCACTCGACAAGCACGTCGACGTCCACAGCGCCGATGATGTCGACGTAGTACGCAATGGTGAAGGGCACGTCCGGCATGAACTGTTGGGCAATCCAGATGTCGGCCTGGGACGAACTCACAGGTAAGACGTCGTCGTTCATGGTGGACCCCCACGGCGATTCTGCTACTACACACTCGGTAGTAATAGGCTACCTCGCCGAGTCAGCGGCCAGGTGTCGCCGGCACCCGGCAGCGGCCTGAAGTCGCACAACACGGGGATTGCCCTAAGGTGACACCCGTGCTGCAGAGCAACCACTATCACCATCTGATGTTCGGTCCCGCTGCGATTGCGCGACAGAAGGTCGACGGCAGTTACACCGCCTACGGCTCACAGACCGAGCGACCCGATGACGGCCCGACGCCTCTCGACACTCGCGAGAAGGCCATGATTCGCGCGCTGGATCAGTTCCAGATCGCCACCGTCGCCGAGTCCGGCTGGCCCTACATCCAGTATCGAAGTGGGCCGAAAGGCTTCCTGCAGGTGCTCGACGACCGAACGTTGGGATTCGCCGACTTCGCCGGCAACCATCAATACGTCACCGCCGCCAATCTCGATCACGACGACCGCGTCGCCCTGCTCTTGGTGAATTACCCTCAGCGTCAACGCCTCAAGCTCTACGGACGGGCACGTACCGTCGAGAAGACCGACGATCCCGAACTGCTGGACCGACTGCGAAAGATCGGCGACACGACCGTCGCCGCCACGTGTGAACGCAGCGTCGTCATCGACGTCGAGGCCTTCGACTGGAACTGCACCCGCAGCATCATCCCCCGCTACGACGCGGCATACCTCGCGGACCTCTCCGAGGTCTACCAGCGCAAAGCAGCCGAACGGGAACAGGAACTGCTACAGCGCATTTCAGAGCTCGAGAATCAGCTCACGCAGTCTTCGATGCATAGAAGCGACCCAGGAACTCCGTCTTGAATTCCGCGAAGCGTCCCTGATCGATGGAGGCTCGGATGTCGTCGACCAGTTTGACCGTGAAACGCTCGTTGTGGATGGTGCACAGCGTCGACGCAAGCATTTCCTTGGCCTTGAACAGGTGATGGATATAGGCCTTGGTGTAGTGCGCGCAGGTGTAGCAGTCGCAGTTCTCGTCGATCGGGGTGAAGTCGCGTCGATGCTTGGCAGTGTTGATGTTGAAGCGTCCCGACGGCACGTAGATCGCCGCATTGCGCGCCACGCGTGAGGGATTGACGCAGTCGAACGTGTCGGCGCCGTTCTCGATGGCGGTGAAGAAATCGTCCGGTTCGCTGATCCCGAGCATGTGCCGCGGCTTGTGTTCGGGCAGTTCCTCGTTCACCCACCGGGTGATGGTGCCGAGGTTCTGCTTCTCGAGTGCGCCGCCGATGCCGTAGCCGTCGAAGCCGCGTCCCGTCTCTCCGGTGATCGTTTCGAGATCGTGCGCGGCCTTGCGTCGTAGATCCTCGTACTGCGCGCCCTGCACCACTCCGAACAGCGCCTGGTACGGCTTGTCGGCGCGTTCGACCGTCAGACGTTCGTGCTCGAGGACGCACCGCTTGGCCCACGCCTGCGTCCGATCGACCGATTTCTCTTGGTAACCGCGGGTATTCATCAGCGTCGTCAATTCGTCGAACGCGAACATGATGTCGGCTCCGAGGCGATGCTGAATCTGCATCGACACCTCGGGGGTGAACCGATGCTTGGAGCCGTCGAGGTGGGATTTGAACGTCACTCCGTCGTCGTCGACGTGCGCGAGACGTTCTTTGCCCTCGGCGATGACGTCGTCGGATTGCACGCGCGTGGCGTCCATCGAGATGACCTTCTTGAACCCGACGCCGAGCGACATGACCTGGAATCCGCCGCTGTCGGTGAACGTCGGACCGTGCCAGTTCATGAACTTGCCCAGCCCGCCTGCCTCGTCGACGATGTCCGAGCCCGGCTGCAGATACAGGTGGTACGCGTTGGCGAGCACAGCCTGCGCGCCGAGCTCCTTCATCGCCTCCGGCAGCACCGCTTTGACGGTCGCCTTGGTGCCCACCGCGATGAACGCGGGGGTGGCGATGTCTCCGTGCGGGGTGTGGATGGTGCCGGTGCGCCCGAGCTCACCGTCGAGCCGGGTGCCGATATCGAAGCCGAAACTGGAGGAACTCACCGCGTCAGTATGCCGCTGCGCGGCAGTGGTGCGGTTAAGTGCCCTCTGCGGCACTTATTCACGCCACTGCGGCGGAGGCGCACTCAACTGCTGTAGAGCCGGTAATACGCACCCTTGGCGTCGAGCAATTCTTCGTGATTGCCCTGCTCGACGATGCTGCCGTTCTCCATCACGACGATGGTGTCGGCATCACGAATGGTCGAGAGGCGATGCGCAATAACAAAACTGGTGCGATCGTTTCGCAGCGCTGCCGTCGCCTTCTGCACCAGCAGCTCGGTGCGAGTGTCGACCGAGCTGGTGGCCTCGTCGAGAATGAGGATCAGCGGCTTGGCCAGGAAGGCACGGGCGATGGTGATGAGCTGCTTCTCACCGGCGCTGACGTTGTTGCCCTCCTCGTCGATGATCGTGTCGTATCCGTTGGGCAACGAATGGACGAATTTGTCGACATAGCTGACCCGAGCTGCTTCGAGGATCTCTTCCTCGCTGGCGGTCGGGTCGCCGTAGGCGATGTTGTCGCGGATAGTGCCACCGAACAACCAGGTGTCCTGCAACACCATGCCGGTTCGTGAGCGCAGCTGGTTGCGCGTCATCTGGCGTGTATCGACACCGTCGAGTGTGATTCGGCCGGAATCGATCTCGTAGAACCGCATGATCAGGTTGACCAGTGTGGTCTTGCCGGCTCCTGTCGGTCCGACGATCGCCACCAGATGTCCCGGGTCGGCGGTGAGCGATAGATTCTGGATGAGCGGCTGCTCCGGCGAGTAGCTGAACGAGACGTCGTCGAACACGACGCGTCCGCGACGCTCCGTCGGGCTGGACGCAGGCACGACGTCCGGGTCTTCCTCGTCGGCGTCGAGCACCTCGAAGATGCGTTCGGCGGACGCGACTCCGGACTGAATCAGATTGATCATCGCGCCGACCTGCGACAGCGGCTGAGTGAACTGCCGCGAATACTGAATGAACGCCTGCACTTCGCCCAGGCTCAGTGTTCCCGACGCCACGCGAAGACCGCCCACGACGGCGACGACGACGTAGTTGATATTTCCGAGGAACATGATGATCGGCATGATCAGACCGGAGATGAACTGCGCCCGGAAGCCTGCTTGGAAGAGCTTCTCGTTGCGGTCACCGAACTCGCGTTCCACCTCCGCCTGGCGGCCGAACGCCTTGACGATCTCGTGGCCGGTGTAGGTTTCCTCGATCTGGGCGTTGAGCTTGCCGGTGTGCTGCCACTGCGCCACGAAGTGCGGCTGCGACCTCTTGGCGATCAGCGCGGTCACCAGGAACGAGGCCGGGATCGTCAGCAGCGCAACCAGAGCGAGCAACGGTGAGATCCAGATCATCACGCCGAGGATGCCGAGCACGGTCAGGATGCCGGTGATCAGCTGGCTCAGTGTCTGCTGCAGGCTTGTCGAGACGTTGTCGATGTCGTTGGTGACGCGGCTGAGCGTCTCGCCTCGGGCATTGTTGTCGAAGTACTGCAGCGGCAGGCGATGCACCTTGGCCTCTACGCTGCCGCGCAGCAACAGGATTCGACGTTGCAACGCGATGTTGAGGATGTAGCCCTGGCCCCACGCCAGCAGTGCAGACGCCACATAGAGTACGAGCACCCAGAGCAGGACCGTTCCGACGGCACCGAAATCGATTCCCGCACCGGGTGTGACGTCCATGCCCGAGACCAGATCGGCGACGGTGTCGTTACCGGCGGCCCGAAGGCCCTCGACCGCTTGTTCTTTCGTCTGACCCGGTTCGAGATCTCCGCCGACGACTCCGTTGAAGATCAGGTTGGTGGCGTGCCCGAGGACGGTCGGCGCAGCCACGCTGAGGACGACGCTGACAATTCCCAGCACGAGCATCAGGCTCAGCAGGAATCGTTCCGGAGCGAGCAAACCGACGACGCGTTTGAACGAGCCCTTGAAGTTCTTGGCTTTCGTGGCCGGCAGCGCCTTCGCGACGCGGCTGCCCTTCTTCTTCTCGGTGGAAGGCTCGGCCGCGGAATCCTTGCCGGCTGTGGAATCTTTGGTGGTGTCGATGTCGGTCACAGTGCACCTGCGACTTGCCGCTGGGAGTCGACGATTTCGGCGTAGGTGGGGCACGTGTCCATCAGTTGCTCGTGGTTACCCACGCCCACCGGCTTTCCGTCGTCGAGCACGAGAATCTGGTCGGCGTCGACGATGGTCGACACTCGTTGAGCCACAACGATCATGCATGCATCTCGTGTCACCGGACGCAGCGCCGCGCGAAGGTTGGCGTCGGTGGTGAGGTCGAGAGCGGAGAAGGAGTCGTCGAACAGGTAGATCTTGGGCTTGCGTACCAGCGCCCGGGCAATGGCGAGCCGCTGGCGCTGACCTCCCGATACGGTGGTGCCGCCCTGCGCGACGGCAGTCTCGAGGCCGTCGGGCATCGCGCGCACGAAGTCGGCACCCTGGGCGATCTCGAGCGCCTCCCACAATTCTGCGTCGGTGGCGTCGGCCTTGCCGTACCGCAGATTGCTGGCGATGGTGCCGGAGAACAGGTACGGCTTCTGCGGCACGAATCCGATCTCCGATCGCAGCAGGTCCAGATCGAGTTCGCGAATGTCGACACCGCCGACCCGCACCTGACCGCCGGTGACGTCCATCAGCCGTGGAATCAGATTGACAAGAGTCGACTTACCCGATCCGGTGCCGCCGATGATGGCGGTGACCTTGCCTGCCTCGGCAGTCAGATTCACCCCGCACAGCACCGGGTATTCGGCTCCGGGATAGGAGAATTCGGCCCCGACGAGCTCGACCGTGCCCGGTGAGGACACGAACGTCCGGGGATTCTCGGGCAGCACCACCGAGGATTCGGTGGCCAGAACCTCGCTGATGCGATCGGCACACACCGATGCGCGCGGCACCATCATCGCGATGAACGACGCCATCATCACCGACATCAGGATGAGCATGATGTAGCTCAGAAGCGCAGTGAGCGAACCGATCTGCATCGTGCCGTTGTCGATGGCGTGACCGCCGAACCAGATGACGGCGACGCTGGTGACGTTGCTGATGAGCATGACTGTCGGGAACATCAAGGCCATCAACCGACCGACCTTGAGTGCCGTCTCGGTCAACGAGGTGTTGGCCGCACCGAAACGGTCGACCTCGAACTGTTCGCGAACGAAGGCCCGCACGACGCGAATCCCGGTGATCTGTTCGCGCAATACGCGGTTGACCGCGTCGATGCGCTTCTGCATGGAGCGGAACGCCGGCACCATCCGAACGATGATCAAGCTCATTGCAATCGCGAGGCCGGGCACTGCGATGAGCAGAATCCACGACAGGCTGATGTCCTCACGCAGTGACATCACGATGCCGCCGATGCACATGATGGGAGCCATCACCACGATGGTGAAGCCCATGATGATCAACAACTGCACCTGCTGCACGTCGTTGGTGTTGCGGGTGATCAGCGACGGGGCGCCGAATTGGCCGACCTCGCGAGCAGAGAACGTGCCGACGCGGTGCAGGATGGCCCCGCGCAGGTCACGTCCGACACTCATGGCCGTGCGAGCACCGAGGAACACCGCTGCGGCAGAACTGATGATCTGCACTCCCGACACCAACAGCATCACTCCGCCGGCGGACACGATGTAGCCCGTGTCGCCGACGGTCACACCGTTGTCGATGATGTCGGCATTGAGGCTGGGCAGGAACAGCGCCGCCAAGGTCGCGACGAGTTGCAGCAGGACCAGCGCGACGATCGGCATCTTGTACGGAGCCAGATACGTGCGCAGCAGGGGGATCAGCATGATGGCCGAAGATTACTCGTACACATGGATAACAGTCTCTCCGTTTTTCGAGTGTTGCGGGTAATCTTCGGCCGACCGGCCGGCGGGAACTAGGCGGTCTTCTCCGGGGCCGTCTTCAGCTTGGCACCTTCGATGTCGACGTTGGGCAAAATCTTGTCCAGCCACTTCGGCAGCCACCAGGCCTTGTCGCCCAGCAGCGCCATCACCGACGGAATCAGCACCATGCGCACGACGAACGCGTCGAAGAAGACGGCCGCCGCGAGCGCGAAGCCGATGGACTTGATGAACGAGTCCGGCTCGGCGATGAACGCGGCGAACACCGAGATCATGATGACCGCGGCCGAGGTGACCACTCGTGCGCCGTACTTGAAGCCGTTGACGACGGCATCCTTGGCGGCGGCACCGTGGACGAACTCCTCACGCATGCGCGAGACGAGGAACACCTGATAGTCCATCGCGAGGCCGAACACCACACCGATGAGGAAGATCGGCATGAAGCTGACGATCGGCTGCGGGTTGGAGATCAGGCCGAGCCCGCCCTCTTGGAAGATGAACACGGTGGCACCGAAGGTCGCGAGCACGCTGAGCAGGAATCCGAGCGTTGCAGTCAGCGGCACCAGGATGGAGCGGAACACCAGCATCAGCAGCACGAAGGCCAGGCCGACGACCACTGCCAGGTACGGAATCAAGGCGTCCTGCAGCCGTTCGGAGACGTCGAGCTCGAGTGCCGTCTGCCCGGTGACGCCATAGGAAACGCCGTCGCTGGCCTGCACGCCCGGCTCGGCGTCGCGCAGATTCGCCACCAGGGTCTTGGTCTGCTCGCTGTTGGGCGAGGATGACGGTGTGACCAGGATCTGCGCGGTGTCACCGGCCGGGTTGACGGCGATGATCTGCGCGTTCGTGACGTCGGACTGCTCGGTGATCGTCTCGACGACCTTGCCGAAGGAGGCAGTCCGATCGGCCTCTGCCACGCTCGACGCGTCGGCGATGACCAGGAGCGGTCCGTTGCGTCCGGGACCGAACCCTTCGTCGACGACGTCATAGGCCTGACGCGCGGGGGTGGACGGATCGGACGTGGCGATGGACGGCAGAGCCAGCGACAGACCGGTGGCCGGTCCTGCGATGACGCCGAGCAGGACGATGCCGCCGATCAGGCCGACCGCGGGCCGCTTGACCAGGAACCTGGCCCACCGAAGTCCGTTGGTGGGCTTGGCATCGGGAGATTCCGGGTCGGCAGTGTTGACGAACTTGAGCTTGCCTGCGAAGGCCTTGCCCTTGTAGAGGCCGAGCATGGCGGGCAGGAATGTCAGTGCGATGAGTACCGCGATGAACACCGCGAATCCGGCTGCCAGACCCATTTGCGACAGGAACGGGATGCCGACGACGCGCAGTGCGACGAGGGCGATGAGCACGGTGGCACCGGCGAACACGACGGCCGAGCCTGCGGTTCCCACCGACCGGCCGACGGCCTCCTCACGGTCGTCGGTGAGCGTCAACTCGTGTCTGTAGCGAGCCAGGATGAACAGGGAGTAGTCGATCGCGACGGCCAGACCGATCATGATGGCGAGCACCGGTGTGAACGTGGACAGATCGGCGAAGCCGGATGCCGTGGTGATCGCCAGGCTCGAGATGCCGATGCCGACGATGGCGGTGATGAGCGGCAGGCTGGCGGCCGCGGCGGATCCGAACATGATGAGCAGCACGACGGCGGCCACGGCCAGACCGACGAGTTCCGACGTTCCGCCGGGCGGGGCGGTGTCCTGCGCGACGGTTCCGCCGAGCAGGACGGTCAGGCCGGCGTCACGCGCGGGCTGTGCTGCCTCGTCGAGTTCGGTGCGGATCTGGTCGGTGACGTCCGCGAGCTCGACGTCGATCGGCACGGTGACCGTTCCGACGTTGCCGTTGGGGCTCAACGGTGATGTGGCTGCGGCGTCGGCTGCTACCTCGTCCGCCGGGGTACCTGCTTCCGCTGCTGCCTCGGTGTATCGCTCGATGGTGGACTGATTGGCAGCGACCGGATTGGCCAGCGGCGGAGCACCTTCCGCAGGCTTGGCGGCGTCGATCTTCTCGATCTCGGCGATGGTGGCATCGATGGCCGAGGTGTACTGCGGGGTGTCCAGCGTTTGCCCGTCCGGGGCTTGGAAGACGTACTCGGCGTTGACGGCGGTGAGCGGATCCTCGGCATTGCCGAAGCGCTCCTCCTGCAGGTCCAGTGCGGCCTGTGCCGGTGTGCCCGGGATGTTGAACGAGTTTGCTGTGGGGCCGGACAGCGTTGCTGCGCCCACTCCGGCGAGAACCAGAATCGCCAGCCACAGTCCGAGGACCATGCCCTTACGCCGGTACGCGAATCTTCCGATTCGGTAGAGATAGGTGGCCACGGTCAAGCTCCTCGGTTGTGTTCGGACGTGGGGGTGTGAGGTTCGGGGTCAGGAGTGGAGCCTGCGGAACGACCCTTGGGTTCGGGTAACCCGGCGCGCAGTTGGTCGAAGGCGTCCTCGATGAGGGCCCTCGGTGTCGATGCGCCTGCGGAGTCGGTGACCCAGATGTTCAGTGCTGCCGTGACGGCACCACCGACGGCCATCTGGAGCAGGTTCGGGTAGAGGTCGGTGTCGATATCGGTGCCGGTTCGCTCGGCGATGGCTTCGCCGAGTTTGCGGGTCAGCGATTGGTGCATTTCGAGTTTGCGTGCCATCAGGGCGGGGTTGGCTTCGATGAGCCGTGCTGCCGCGAAGGTGTCGTCCAGATCCCGGCCGGGGTCCGCGACGAGGTTGATTGCGATGTGCCGCAACGAGTCCCAGATCGGTTCGGTCGACGGCCTGGCGCGCAGGAGCTCGAACCACTCGAGGGCAGAAACCTCGATGTGATGAAGAACTGCTTCTTCCTTGCTGGAGAAGTAGTTGTGGAACGTGCGGGTGGACACTCCCGCCTCGTGCGCGATGGCGTCGGCGGTGACCGCCTCGAAGCCGTGCTCCTTGCCCAGACGCACGGCGGCCATGCCGAGGGCGTCGCGGGTGGCAGCCTTCTTCAGATCTCGAAGGCCCGTCGGAGAAGTCACGCTTACCAACCTACGGAAGTTGCACGGTTCTGCAAGTTTGCAGTGGAGTGCAATTTTGTCGATCCCGACACAGCTGGCAGCAGATGTGACTCAGGTCATCGACGCGCCCATGCGGTCGGCTCGCTGACCAGCTCTTTCACAAAGCCCGGCAGATCGTCCTCGACGATATCCGCGAGCGACACCGCCTCGAGCACCGCGCGGAGATTGACGCGCACCGCCAGCCAGACCCGGGTGAGCGGCTCGGCGGGGCCGGCATACTCCGCGTCCTCGGGCCGCTGCCCGCGCACCGACGCCAGCGGCCCCTCGACTGCCCTGATCACGTCGGCAACAGAAATGTCCGACGCCTCCCGCGCCAGCCAGTATCCGCCGTCGGGTCCCCGTCTACTGCACACCAGATCTGCGCGACGGAGATCCGAGAGCACCGATTCGAGAAACTTGTGCGGGATACCCTGCGCGGCGGCCAGGGCCTCGGCCTTCGCCGGCCGCTGCCCGCCGACGGCCGCGAGTTCGACGAGCGTCCGGACCGCGTAGTCCGCCTTGGCCGTGATGTGCACGCTCAATTCCTATCATTCCGATAGGAATGTGGCGAGCAGTTGCCGCAGTGAGCCGAGTGGTCAGGAACCGTCCGGTATCGCGACGACCACCTCGTTGCGACGGAAAGGTGCCAAGGTCCAGGGCGGATCGTAGAACCAGGTCATCGGCTCACCCAACATCTCGATGCCGTGGGCGCGCAGAGTGTCGGTCAACGCCGCCAGCTTCGGTTCGACGGCGTCCCGGCCGCGGCTACCGCTGAAACGCAGCACGGCCACTGTCTCCGCCGGAACCGCCGTCAACGTCACGCGGTCGTCGTCGGGAGTGGGCAGCGTGTCCATCGTCCACTCGGCCGGCATGAAGAACCGAACGACCCAGCCGTCGCTGCCGGACGTGCTCGACACGGGAGCCGTCATCGCAATCTTCTGCGAGCCTGCGGACGACTGGCTGACAGGAGCGGTCATCGCGACCTTCTGCTTACCCCCGTTTCCGCCGAAGATGTACCGGGCCAGGCGACGAAAACCCTCCTGGCGTGCCTCTTCTTCATCGGCGTCGACGGTGGTCTGGGCCGCGATGCGTGGTTCGTAGCGACGAATCTCCACCGCATCGGTCAGTCGCCGGCTCGTGTGCGGTTGTTCCTCGGTGCCGACCCGAATTCCGACGACACCCACCACGGACTCGACTACCTGTCCGGCCGTGGACGCGATTTTCTGCAACAAGTCCGACTCCGCTCTCTTTGCCGATAGGTGCGCATCTTCCACGGTACGAGCCGTAGGAAAGCTGGGCCGACAGCGTTACACTTTCCACCTGGCTGTCACGCACTGGAGGTTCGATGTACGAGTGGGTCGGTACGGCGTGGAATGCACTGCCCGAGCCGCTGCGCGATCCCGTGGCGCTGGCCATTCCCGCATTCGCGCTGCTGTTGGCGATCGAGTGGATCGCAGCCGCAAAGCTCGAGGACGGTTCGCGGGGCAGTTACTCCGCGAGGGATGCGCGGGCCAGCCTCAGCATGGGCCTGGTGTCGATCGCGACCACCACGGCGTGGAAGGCACTCGCCCTGGTCGGGTACACGGCGATCTACGTCTACGTCGCGCCGTGGCATCTCCCGGCCGACGCCTGGTACACGTGGGTGATCCTGATCCTGGGCGTCGACCTGCTGTTCTACGGCTATCACCGCATCGCGCATCGAACCCGACTGATCTGGGCGACGCATCAGGCCCACCATTCGAGCGAGTACTTCAACTTCGCCGCGGCGCTGCGTCAGAAGTGGAACAACAGCGGCGAGGTCATCATGTGGCTTCCGCTCCCCCTGCTGGGAATGCCGCCGTGGATGGTGTTCGTCGGATTCTCGATCAACCTCGTCTACCAATTCTGGGTACATACCGAGCGCATCGACCGGCTGCCGCGTCCGTTCGAGTTCGTCTTCAACACGCCCTCGCATCATCGCGTCCATCACGGTCGCGATCCGCAGTATCTGGACAAGAACTACGGCGGCATCCTGATCATCTGGGACCGCCTTTTCGGCACGTACGCCGAGGAGGTCGAGCGCCCCAACTATGGCCTGACGAAACCGGTCGACACGTTCAACATCTGGACCCTCCAGACACACGAATACCGCAACATCGCGCGGGATGTTGCGGCATCGCGGTCATGGAAGGAACGCGTCGGATATCTCGTCGGACCGCCGGGATGGACGCCTGCCGGCCCCCGAGAACGCGCTACTGCTGATTCAGATTGATCAGGAAGTCGATGGTCCCGGACGGATCGACCGTGACGAAACCGAGTGAAGGCGGCTCGATCTCGTAGTCGGACCACGTCGTCGGAATGGCACCCGACGCGATGAGCGTGTCACCGGACTGCAGTACCTCCATCTCGACCGAGACCGGACGCGTCTGATCCTTGAGCGTCAACGTGCCCTCCGCGGTGACGGTCATGGTGGTTCCGTCCCGAGGGAGGTCGGACAGATCGATCGGCGAGTCGATGCTGAACGTCGCCGTCGGGTAGGTGGCGGTATCGAAGATGTTGCCGCGGAACTGGCCGTCGCGACGATCGCTGTCGGTGCTGATCGAGTTGGTCATCACGACCACCTGGCCCTCGGTGAGGGTGTCGTCGGCGATGACCACATTGCCTGCCACCTCGGTCGTCGATCCGACCACGGTGACGTCGGAGCCGTTGAGCAGCTCGTCGACGGTATAGCCCGCGGCGGTCGTGTTGGCAGCGTCGCCCGGGGTGACGATCCACCGTCCGTCGATGCTCTCGGTGCTCGCGGCCTGCGCGCCGGAGGTCGACACGGATGCTGCCGGTGCGTCGTCTTCCTGCAGAGACGCATAGATCTTGGGGCCGAAGTACAGCCCGAGCGCCACGACGGCGACGACAACTACTCCTACGATCCACCATTTCTTGGTCATGACTGCCGATGGTAGTTGCAGCTTCAAGCCGGTGGGGAACGAGCGGCCTGGCAACTCCCTGAGAGTTTTGTCCGTTTACCCCGTGAACATGTGTCGGTACCGGCAGGCACAATGGTCCACATGGATCCGGTGGGCGCGCTTCGAGAGATCGGCTTCTGGCTCGAACGATCACGCTCGGACACCCACCGCGTCAAGGCATACCGCAGGGCTGCAGATGTGGTCGAATCCCTTAGTCCCGCACAGCGATCCGAGCACAAGAAGGCAGACACCTGGTCCTCACTGCCCGGCATCGGAGCCAAGACCTCGCTGATCATTCGACAGGCTCTGACCCAGGACGTCCCGGATTACCTGCTCGAGCAACGGGCTGCCGCAGAGCCCATCGGCGACAACGATCTTCGCGCCGCACTGAAAGGCGATCTGCACACCCATTCCAACTGGTCCGACGGCGGCAGCCCCATCGAGGAAATGATGCGCACCGCCGCGATGCTCGGACACGAGTACTGCGCGCTGACCGATCATTCCCCACGCCTGAAGGTCGCGAACGGCCTCACCGCCGAGCGTCTGCGCGCCCAGCTCGACATGGTCGCCGAACTCAACGAGCGGCTCGCACCGTTCCGCATCCTCACCGGGATCGAGGTGGACATCCTCGACGACGGCTCGCTCGACCAGGACGAGGGACTGCTCGCCGAGCTGGACGTGGTGGTGGCGAGCGTGCACTCCAACCTGCGAGCCGACTCCAAGACCATGACCAAACGCATGGTCACCGCCATCGCCAACCCTCATGTCGACGTCCTCGGCCACTGCACCGGACGGCTCGTCGAGGGCGGACGCGGCACCCGACCCGAATCGACGTTCGACGCCCCCGTGGTGTTCGAGGGCTGCCGTCAATTCGGCACCGCAGTCGAGATCAACGCCAGACCCGAACGCCAGGATCCCCCCGAGCGACTGATCGACATCGCCCTCGAACGCGACTGCCTGTTCTCCATCGACACCGACGCGCACGCACCCGGGCAACTCGACTGGCAGGGCTACGGCTGCATCCGCGCCGAAGCACAGGGCGTCCCTGCTGAGCGCGTGATCAACACCTGGCCGCTCGCCGAACTGCTCGAGTGGACGGCTCGGCGCGCGTGAACCGTCGCCACTTCCTCTCCTGCGTGCTGACGGTCGCACTGGTCGGTTGCAGCTCGGCCGACACCGACTCCTCACCGAGCACCGCAGAGACCTATTCGGCAGCGCTGCAACCGGTTTCGAGTCCGACCAGCGACCCACTCAGATTGAAGTACGGGTACGAGCCGGACAACATCGGCGATCTCTACCTCCCCGACAACACCGCCACCCTCCTCCCGGTGGTGGTGATGATCCACGGCGGAGGGTGGCAGGAAGAACCAGACCTGTCGTACTTCCAGCAGATGGCGACGGCCATCGCCGACGAGGGCATCGCCGTCTGGAACGTCGAGTATCGGCGTGGGCCGAACAACTGGGCCAACACCCTCTCCGACGTCGACGACGCCACCGAGGCGCTCGCAACCGTCGTACAGGACGCAGCGGGCGGGAGGCTCGATCTCGATCGCGTCCACATTGCCGGACACTCGGCCGGCGGGCAGCTGGCCGCATGGGTGGCCGCTCGACACCTGATGCCGGTCGATGCACCGGGAGCGGAACCGAGAATCCGGCCACGCAGCGCCACCATCATGGCCGGCGTATTCGACATGAAACGAGCGGCGAACATCGGCGGCGACAAGTTCGTCCCCGCCTTTCTCGGCGGCATGCCCAACGAAGTGCCCGGTCGCTACAAGATCGCCTCACCCATCGAATACCTCCCCCTCGACGTTCCGCTGACCGCGTTGCACGGTGACGCCGACCGAACCGTCTCGGTCAACCAGAGCCGCGTCTACGTCGACGCCGCCACGAAGGCGGGCAGCACCGACCCCGAGCTCGTCGTTCTGCCCGGAGCCGGACACGGCGCGTTCCTCGACCCGAAGAACGTGGCCTGGTCGACGACGCTCAGCACCATCACGGGGCGGGCGCAGACCCTGCTCTGAGGTCCAGGTGGTACACAGTTGCGATGAAACGAAGAATCGCGACCGGATTGCTCGGGCTGATCATGGCCGTCTCGGTGGTCGGATGTAGCAGCGACCCGTCGAGCGAGGAAGCGTCGACCACTACAACTGGCGCCACGACCACCTCTGCCGCCGCCTCCACGACGGTCGCCGAGACCACCACGGTCGACGCGCCTGCACCCGCTCCTGCACCGGCCCCGGCTCCGGCCGTCGATCCGCCGCCTGCTGCCGAGCCTGCAGCTCCGACGGATGCGACCTCAGGGGTCACCGGTGAAGCGCTCTACCAGCAGACCTGTACCCAGTTCATGCCGTCCATCGATGCGCTGGAGCAAACCGGAATCTCCGATCGCGCCAAGTCGGTCGAGGGTCTGCGCACCGAAATGACCACCGCGCCCAGCTGGAACGACGTACCGCCCGGCGATCAGAACGAAATTCTGCGTGGACTCGACGCCGCCGGTGCGGGGCAATGCTGAGCGTCTGAGTAACGGCGACCCGTCCCGGTCCGGCAATCTCGCCCGGTGATCCCGCCCGGTGGTCCCGCCCCGGTGATCCCGCAAACGCGCGCGCATTTGCCAGGTGCGCGCGAAATCGGCAGCGAACTTGCTCGCGTCTGACGAATGCGCGCGCGTTTGCGAAGAAACCTGGCCCGGCGCAGCCCCCACCCCACGCGCACAAAAAACTCCCCACCCGACGAATCGGGTGGGGAGTTCTTGGCGGTGGCGGAGGGATTTGAACCCTCGGAGGGGGTGAACCCTCACACGCTTTCGAGGCGTGCTCCTTAGGCCGCTCGGACACGCCACCGCAGAAGACTGTACCGGAATGACGGCCTGAGGCTAAATCGCCTGCTCAGCGGACCAATGGGTCGTTTCGCAGGCTCCACTCCCGCATAAATCTAGTTGCCGGTGAGCTTGTCCTTGATGTTCGAGGCTGCGTCCTTGACCTTCTCGGCACCGTCCTTGAATGCAGCCGAGGTCTGATCGCCCTTGCCCTCTGCTTCGAGGTCCTTGTCTCCGGTGGCCGAACCTGCGGCTTCTTTCGCCTTGCCGCCGAGGTCTTCGGACTTGTTCGAGATCTTGTCGCCGATGCCCATACTTTTCTCCTTCACAGAAGTAGAAGCACGTCGTTGCGCTCCCGCCTTCTACAGTCCACACATTCGCGGTCCGCGGCCAGCATGTGACGAGATCGTTATCTCTGGCGGGCGAAGAATTGCGTCAGGACTTCGGCGCATTCGGCTTCCAACACCCCGCCGCGAACCTGCGGCCTGTGGGTGAGTCGACGGTCTCGTACGACGTCCCACAGCGAGCCGACGGCTCCGGTCTTGGGTTCCCACGCTCCGAACACCACTGCGCCGACGCGAGCGAGAACCAACGCCCCGGCGCACATCGTGCAGGGTTCCAACGTGACGGCCAGCGTGCAGCCTTCGAGTCGCCAGCCGTCACCGTGGACAGCCGCTGCTCGACGCAGCGCTATCACTTCCGCGTGCCCGGTGGGGTCGCCCGACGCCTCTCGCGCATTGCAGGCCCGGGCGATCTCACGTCCCGAGGCGTCGAACACGACGGCTCCGACGGGGACGTCGGCGTCCGATGCCTCGGCCGCGGCCGACAGCGCTGCGCGGATCATGTCCGCGTCGGACACCGGCATCGGTTACCGCCGCAGCTTGTTCACCGCTGCGGCGAACTCGCTTTCGAAGCCCAGCCGTTCGGCGATGGACTGCAGCTGCTCGTCCGGGTAGTCGTCGGTCTCGGCGACGATGATGCCGAGCACGGCCTCGGGGAGTCCGAGGTCGGCCAGCAAGGCAAGGTCGCCCTCTTCGTAGGGTTCGATGTCGTCGAGTTCGTCGGGGTCGACGTCCGGGATCTCGATGTTCAACGCGTCGAGAACGTCCGCGGCAATTTCGTAGTCCACGGCGGCGACCGCGTCGGACAGCAGGAGGCGGGTGCCGTTCGGTGCGGGACGCAGGATGACGAAGAATTCCTCGTCCACGTCGAGCAGTCCGAACACTGCTCCCGAGCTGCGCAGTTCACGCAGTTCGGTCTCTGCCGCCGACAGGCTGGTCAGTGCATCGTCGGACAGCGGCGTCACGGTCCACTTGCCGTCCTCTCGGACAACTGCAACGCCGAATCCCTCGAGGTCGTCGTATTCCGGTGCGGATGCGCGGTTGTTGTTCGCGCGCTGTGCGGCCATGCGCGCAACGGTAGTCCGGTAGGGGCCGGTATTCGAAGTCCACCTCCCATCGACGGCACCCACCTGTGCCAATCTGATCGGGTGACTTCTTCCTCGGTGTGCGTTCTCGGTCTCGGACTGATCGGCGGGTCGATCCTGCGCGCCGCGCACGATGCCGGGCGGCCGGTGTGGGGCTGGAACCGATCGGCCGACGCGATCGCCGGTGCTGGGGCCGACGGCTACGACGTGGGCACCGACCTGACAGCCGCGCTGAGCAGGGCCGCAGCGCACGACGCGTTGATCGTCGTCGCCGTCCCGATGCCCGCCGTGGACTCGGTTCTGGCTGCCATCGCCGAGCATGCGCCTGCTGCCCCGATCACCGACGTCGTCAGTGTGAAGGCCGAGGTCGCCGCCGCGGTGGCCGCTCGCGGACTACAGGCCCGCTACGTCGGTGGGCATCCGATGGCGGGCACCAATCAGTCGGGGTGGTCGGCCACCGATCCGACACTGTTCGTCGACGCGGTGTGGGTGGTTGCCACGGATCCCGGGGTCGATGCCGACGTATGGGTCCGGGTGGCCCAGCTCGCCCTCGACTGCGGTTCGGTGGTGGTTCCGGCCGAGAGCGTCGAGCACGATCGAGCCGTCGCCAGAATCTCGCACCTTCCGCATCTGCTGGCCGAGGCCCTGGCAATGGTGGGAGCGGCGGGCGGACCGCTGGCCCTGGGCCTGGCTGCGGGCTCCTTCAGGGACGGGACGCGGGTGGCGTCGTCGTCGCCGAATCTCGTCCGGGCGATGACCGAGGGCAACGCCGCCGCTCTGCGCACCGCGCTGGACGAGGCACTGGCCGCGCTCACTGCCGCGCGGGAAGAACTGAACGAAGGCTCGACGAAAACCCTGGTCGACGCCGGGAACGCAGCGCGCCTGCAGTACGAGCAGCATCAGCGCTTCGAGATCACCGACATCACCCCGGGCGAGCCGGAGTGGCGGGAAGAACTGCAGGACGCGGGTCGACGCGGTGGCGTCGTACGTCAGATCCGCTCGGCCAGCCCCGGGTAGTCGAGAACGAAGCCGTCGGCATCGACCGTGACCGACGACGTCGACACCGGTGAGATGACGTGGATGCCCTCGGAACCGCTGCTGTAGGTCAGCGTGGCCTCTTGGATGCTGAGGTCGAGCAGGTTCACGTACACCGTCGGCACCTCGAGGTCCTGGACCTGGGTGTGCAGACCGAATCGGCGGATCGGCAGTGTGTTGAAGAAGGGGCTGAGCACCATGTCGACGTCGAGCGCGCCGCTGTAGGTCGAGCGCTGGTGGCTGGCGCTGTTCTCGACCATCCAGTAGCCCTCGTCGTCGCGGCTGACGGAGGCCTGCCGGTCGCCGGACGCGAGCGAGGTGCGGACCGAGAGCCGCTTGGTGACGCCGTATTCGTCGGTCACCAGGTCGTATGACGCGCTGAAGGCGGGGTGATCGCTGCACGCGGCACCGATGATGCGTCCGGCAGCCTTGATGCGGTTGCCCGCGAGCTGGACCCGCACGGACTCCATGCGGGGAACGTCGTGCGCTCGCCACGTCAGGATCGACGGCCAGGTTTTCGCGTCTGTGGAGTCGGTCGCGGGGATGGATACATGCTCTGCACCCGATGCTTGAGTGATCACCCACCTACGGTAGGCGACGAGGCCCCCAGAAGATCAAGCGGACGTGCCTTTTCTCGCAGTTCATTAAGGTTGTGCCCGTGACGACAGAGAACACCGGCGGCGGGCAGTTCGATTTCGCGCACTCCGAGCAGGCCGCGAAGAGTCGACAGGACAAGGCGACGGCCCTGGCGCGCTACGTGTGGGATCGCGGCATCACCGGTGCCGAGCTCCTCGACCTCACCGACACCGTTCGCCGAAAGCTGGCCCGCGCTGCCGACCTGCACCCACCGAGCACGATGGAGACGTGGACCATCGTGGCCGAGTTGCTCGACCGTAAGTCCGCATGGGCGGCCGAACACCCGGGCCACGACGGTGCGACGCCCCAGCACGTGGACGAGAAGATCATGTGGGTCAAGCCGCCGATCACCCCGTGGACTTAGACGAGCGAGTCTTCCCACGCCTCGTGTAGATGCGCGAAGCGTCCCTCGCCCGCGATGAGGTCCTCGGGCGTTCCGTCCTCGACGATGTCGCCGTCGGCCATGACCAGTACCCGATCCGCAATCGCCACCGTCGAGAGTCGGTGCGCGATGATCAGCGCCGTCCGGCCCTGCAGGATGGTCTCGAGCGCGCGCTGCACCAGCCGCTCGCTCGGGATGTCCAGACTCGAGGTCGCCTCGTCCAGCACGATCACCGACGGTGCCGCGAGGAACACCCGCGCGAAGGCCACCAATTGCCTTTGGCCCGAGGACAATCGGCCACCGCGCTTGCGTACGTCGGTGTCGATTCCCTCCGGCAGCGAGGCGATGAACTCCGCCAGCCCGACGGCGTCCGCAGCGGCCTGCACCTCCGCATCGGTCGCCGTGGGACGTCCGAGTCGGATGTTGTCTGCGACCGATCCGGAGAACAGGAACGACTCCTGCGTCACCATCACGACGTTGCGACGCAGGTCCTCGTCACCGATCTCCCGCATGTCGACGCCGTCGAGGCGGACGGCTCCGGCCGTCGGATCGTAGAAGCGCGCCAACAGCTTTGCCAGTGTCGACTTGCCTGCTCCGGTGGCTCCGACCATCGCGACCACCTGTCCTGCGGGTACGTGCAGCGAGAATTCCGGCAGCACGACGCGTTCCGAACCGTAGGAGAAGTGGACGTCGTCGAACGTGATGTCGCCCTTCGCCGTTCCGATCGATACCGGGTTCTTCGGGGCAATCACCGACGGTTCTTCCTCGAGTACCCCGGAGATCTTCTCCAGCGCAGCCGCGGCCGACTGGTAGGCGTTGAACACCATCGCCAGCTCGTCGAGTGGCCCGTAGAACCGGCGTAGATACAGCACGTAGGCCGCGAGTACGCCGATATCCATGTGGCCGTTGATCACTCGCCAGCTACCGAACACCAGGATGATCGCGAGCGTGACGTTGCCGATCCACCGCACGATGCCGGTGTAGCTCGCCATACCGCGCAGCGCTGCGGTGGTGGCGTCCCGATACTCCGAATCCTCGGTGTTCAGAATGGCATCGTTGCGGCCCTCACGCCGGAACACCTGCACCGCGCGGATGCCGCCCATGGACTCGACGAAGTGCACCACGACGCGTGCGATCGCCACCCGTGTTCGACGGTATCCCTGGCGTTGTCGCCGCTGCGACCATCGCGTGACGAGCACCAGCGGAACGAATCCGGCCAGCACGATCATCGCCATCGGCACGTCGAGGTACACCAGGATGATCGCGATCGACACCATCGACAGGATGGCCGTCAGAGCATCGTTGAGCGCGCTCTCGAGCAGTGTCTGCAGAGATTCAACATCGCTGGTCAGTCGCGAGATCAGCCGTCCCGAGGTGTAATTCTCGTGGAAGGACAGACTCAGCTTCTGGGCATGGTCGAACACCCGTCCGCGCAGGTCGTACAGGATGTTCTGGCTCAGTCGGCCGGAGACGGTGAGAAATGCGTAGGTGGTCAACATCCCGAGCAGACCGAAGCCGGTGTAACCGCCGACAGCCCACAGCATGGGACCCCAATCACCCTGTCCCGCAGCGCCGACGCCGTTGTCCAGCGCGTACGCGATGAACAACGGACCGGCAACGTACGTGATGTTGTCGACCAGAATGATCAGGAAAGACAGCAGGGCCTGCTTCTTGTACGGGCGCACCAGCGAGGCGAGCAACCGACGAGAACGTCCGGCCAGCACCAGGTTTCCGGTGGCGTCGACCTCGGTCTCCTCGCCGCCGACGCCACGCCAATCCGCAACTGCGGTCTGCTCAGCCATGGACCGACCCCATCACCTCGCGGTACCGCGGCGACGACGCCAGCAGTCCCTCGTGTGTTCCCTGCTCCACGATTGTTCCGTTCTCGAGATAGAGCACGCGGTCGGCCAACGCAGCGGTCGACGGCCGGTGTGCCACCAGCACTGTCGTCGAGTGCGCCAACACGCGCCGCAATTCCTTCTGCACCTTTGCCTCGGTGTCCACGTCGAGCGCGGACAGCGGGTCGTCGAGCACCAATACCCGAGGCTTGCCCAGCACCGCCCGCGCCAGCGCAAGCCGCTGCCGCTGCCCGCCGGACAGACTCATGCCCTGCTCACCGATACGAGTGGCCAGACCCCAGGGCAGCTGCTCGACGAAATCCGTTGCGTGCGCGATCTCCAAGGCCTCGGCGATCTCGGCATCGGATGCGCCGGGCGAACCGAGCGCAATGTTCTCGCGCGCACTGGCCGAGAACAACACCGGATCCTCGAACGCCACCGTGACGATCGAGCGGAGATCGGCCAACCGCATCGAGGCCACGTCGATGCCGTCGATGGTGATGGATCCCTCGGTGGCGTCGAACAGACGGGGTACGAGGTTTGTCAGCGCCGTCTTTCCACTGCCGGTATTGCCGACGAGTGCGACGGTCTCCCCCGGCTCGACAACGAAGCTGACGCCGGTGAGAAGCGGCGAGGACGCGTCGGGAAAGGTGAATCCGACGCGATCGAATTGCACTCGGCCACGGATTCTTTCGGGCAATTCGACGGGGTCGACCGGATCGGTCACGGTCTCGGGAGTGTCCATGATTTCCCAGTAGCGATCTGCTGCCGTGCGTGCATTGTTCAGCTCGGCCAGCAGGTAGCCGAACGATTCGATCGGCCACAGCAGGAAGGCGACGATGGCGATCGCCGCGACCAACGTGCCGACCGTCATCGTGCCCTGCACGATCGAGTACGTCCCCACGGCCAGAATCGCGCCGATGGTGATCGGTTGCAGCCCGACGATGACGGCCCAGATGATCGCGAGGTAGCGCACCTTCTTCAGCTCGGTCCCGCGCAGAGTACGAGCCTGCCGCAGAAACTGCTTGCCCAGGTGCGCACTTCGCCCGAAGGCCTTGAGGACGCGGATACCCTGGATGGATTCCTCGACCGTCGTCGTGACGTCGCCCGCCTGATCCTGAGCCTCACGGGCCACGACGCGATACAGCGTCTCGAACTTTGTGCAGGCGATCAGCAGCGGTATCGACGTCACGAGCATGATCAGCCCCAATTGCCAGGACTGCACCAGCAATACGCCGATACCCACCACGAGCGTCACCGAGTTGATGATGATGAACGGGCCGATGAAGGCCATGAACCGCCGCAGCGAACCGAGATCTGCAATGGCACGCGAGAGCAGCTGACCCGATTCCCAGCTCTCGTGAGCCGAGACCGACAGTCGCTGCAGCTTGTCGAATACCGTTGCGCGCGCCGATATCTCGAATTGGCTCGACGGGCGGGAGACCAGATAGCGGCGAACCCAGATGCCGACTGCGTCGATGGTGCCGAGTAGCAGGACGAACGCCGCGGGCCACCAGACGGCAGAGAAGTTGCGGTCGGTGATGGGGCCGTCGATGACGCGTTGCATCACCAGCGGAATCACCAGACCGGTCATGGTCGCGATCAACGAGACCACTATGGAGCCGATGTAGAACCACTTGTACGGCAGCAGAAACGGCGCGAAACGACGCAGTGAGCTGGGCGGCTTCGCGGTGTCCGGGTACGACTGATCGAGGGTTCGGGTTTCGGGATCGAGCACACCCGTAGACACAGGTTCTTCTCCTTATTGCTGTGCTCGCATGATTTCATTGCACAGGCTCAGTTTCCAACCGATTTTTCGGCCCTCGCATTCCAGTGTGAAACCTCGAGCACGGTCGAGGTCAAGCGCGACTACCGTCGATGTCCACAATTTGTGCCCGCCCACGGCATCCCGCTTCTGGGCACAAATAGTGGACACTCAGCGCACCGACTCTCGAGTACCGTAGGGCCGTCGGGCGAGAGAAGGGCACACGTGAGCGCACGGTCTATGGTCGGGTTGTTCGCGGGGATCGGCGGGCTCGAGCTGGGGTTGGCCGACGCAGGGTGGACGACGCAGTTGCTGTGCGAGATCGATCCCGGTGCCGGAGCCGTCCTACGAGCGCGGATGCCCGAGATACCCCTGCACACCGACGTCACCACTCTCCGAAGCCTGCCCGCCGACACCGAACTCGTCGCCGCGGGCTTCCCGTGCCAGGACCTCTCCCAGGCCGGCCGCACGGCAGGCATCACCGGTGCCCGTTCCGGGCTGGTGGACGAGGTGTTTCGGCTGGTCTCGCGCCGACGCGGTCCGCGGTGGCTGCTGATGGAGAACGTGCCGTTCATGCTGCAGCTCGGCCGCGGGGCCGCCATGCGACACATCACCGACGCGCTCGAGGACCTCGGCTACATGTGGGCCTACCGCGTAGTCGACGCCCGTGCGTTCGGTTTGCCGCAGCGTCGGCAGCGGGTGGTGATGCTGGCCTCGCGCACCGACGATCCGCGCGAGGTGCTGTTCGCGCAGGATGCCGGCCCGCTGCCCGACGGCGACCCGAGCACCCAGCCGTGCGGCTTCTACTGGACCGAGGGCATTCGCGGCCTGGGCTGGGCCGTCAATGCGGTCCCGACCCTCAAGGGCGGATCCTCGCTGGGCATCGCCAGTCCCCCGGCCGTTCGGCTGCCTTCGGGGGAGATCGTCACTCCCGGCATCATCGGGGCCGAGCGTCTGCAGGGCTTCGATCCGGAGTGGACTCTGCCCGCCGTCCAGCAGCCGGGCGTCCGCAGTGGGCATCGGTGGAAGCTCGTCGGCAACGCCGTCAGTGTGCGGATGGCGTCATGGGCGGCGAGCGCATTGGACGATCCCAAGCCGTACGACGCCTCGAACAATCCGGCTCTTCTTCCCGGGCAGGCCTGGCCGACAGCGGCGTGGGGCCGTGATCGCACCAGCTACCGGGTCGCCGTGTCGACCATGCCGGTGCACGAGCCCTACGAGGATCTGATCGGCTTTCTGGACGACTCGAAACTGCTGTCGGCACGGGCAACGGCCGGTTTTCTCAAGCGCGCCCGAGCCGGCAGCCTGCGTTTCGCCCCAGGATTTCTCGACGACCTCGACGCCCACCTCGAGCGCATGGGCGGGTACGCCGATCGGGTTCCGGTGTGAGCGCAGACCGGCCCGCCACCGACGCCAGAACCAGTGCGCGGTTGAGCAAGCAGAAACGTCGCGACACCAAACCCGAGGTGGCGCTGCGGCAAGCGCTGCACCGACGAGGCCTGCGCTACTTCGTCGATCGCGCGCCGCTGAAGGGCATGCGGCGTCGGGCAGATCTGGTCTTTCCCAAACGCAAAGTCGCGGTCTACGTCGACGGCTGCTTCTGGCACAGCTGCCCGGTGCACGCCACCAAACCCCGCAACAACGCGCAGTGGTGGGCCGACAAATTGGCGGCCAACGTCGCACGCGATCGTGATACCGACGAGAAGCTGCTCGCGGAGGGCTGGCGCGTGGTGCGCATCTGGGAACACGAGGACCCCGCTATCGCCGCCGATCGCGTCGAGAACGAACTCCACGGAGACTGAAACCTTTTCCCGTCCCCGCGCGTCCAACCCCATGATCGGTTGATTCGAGTTCGGGGGAAAACGGTGCGTAGAAATTGGTTGCTCGCGGCTGTAGCGCTGGCGGTGTCCGTATCGACGAGTGGATGCGCGGTGGTCCTGCTGGGTAACGCGTCCTCGGCGGGCGGTTCTCCGCCGCAGAACCGGTACGGGTTCGAGATGTCCGAGGCGGACCGGTACCTCACGGATTCGGCAGAATTCGTACGCAGCCTCGACCCTTGCGGCTTTCTCGCCGAAGACGATCTCGCCGCCCTGGGCACAGTGGTGCAGCTGCGGCCCGATGGCGAGTTGAGCACGTGCATCGCCGACCTGGCCACCGAGCGATCGAGCGTCACCGACTCCGTCACGATCGACCTGGACGGAATTCGGCCGATGCAGGACGACGCCGACCTCGAACAGATCACGATCGGCGGCGAGCAGGTATATCTCGACGAAATTTCGGAAGGACTGTGTCGCATCAGCTTTCCTATCCGCGACGAGTTCGACACGCCCACCTCAGGGCCCACCGAGTCGGGCCGCAGCTTCGCCATGATCGACGTGTCTCGCGCTGACGACGACGCGTGCACCGCGGCGAAACCCCTCGCCGAGACAGCCCTCGGCCTGCTGGCCGACCCACCCCTACGCGTCGATTCCAAGTACAACCTTCCGCTGGCCACGAAAGATCCGTGCAGCGTCCTCGAACACTTACCCGCAACCTGGACGGTGGACCGATGGAACCCCACCTCGGATCCGTACCACTGCCACTTCATGGTGTCCTCGACAAAGTTCGAGGACACACTGGCCATGCTCGACGTCGAACTCACCTACGTCGACAGCGCTCTTCGTTCGACCGAGAGTGAACCCGTCCAGCAGGGCGGCTACACCGTGAGCACACGCGGCTCGGACTCGGCGTGCTTCGCGGACGTAGTGCTGGGCAACCCTGTACTCTGTATGCCCGAGACGGAAAACTCCGCCGCGCGGTACGCCCGCACGGTTCCCGCACTGTCCGTCTCGACCGATAGCTGCGACTCCGCGGTCGCACTGGCGGTGGCAGCTGCCGATGTGCTCACTGGCTAACCTTGGTCGGTGCGTTCGAGAACTGAAGGCGTGGACATCCGCCGCGTCGCAGCGGCGATCTGCTTGATTCTCGCCGGACTGCTGTATTCCGCGTGGGTGGCCGAGTTCTTCCTCGACACCGGTCTAGACCCAGCCACGTCGTTCCTCAGCGAACTCGACGCCCGCGATCAGCCGTACCGCGAACTCTTCTCCACTGCAGACGTCGTCACCGGCTCGCTGATGATTCTCGCC
The DNA here is from genome assembly GCF_022810385.1 of Rhodococcus sp. ARC_M12. Classification (NCBI taxonomy): domain Bacteria; kingdom Bacillati; phylum Actinomycetota; class Actinomycetes; order Mycobacteriales; family Nocardiaceae; genus Rhodococcus; species Rhodococcus sp. ARC_M12. The sequence goes on from NZ_JALGQI010000004.1 coordinate 124,869, forward strand.
GCGGTTCTCGGCTTCCTGGCAACCCCGCGTCGACGGCTTTTCGTCACCGGCTGGGTGGCGTCGGGCATCTTCGGTATCGCGACCATCGCCGACGCGAAACTCCCCCTCGAGTGTGTGGCGGCCGACGATCCGAGTTGCCCGATCGAGCCGAGCGGATTGTTTCCGCAGCTTCATCATCTGCACGCACTCACCAGCACCGTCGCAGTGTTCGCGATCTTCACGGTCATGGTCGCGTTCACGCTCGCCGCGTTCCGTTATGGGGTCTATCCCCTGCTTCGGACGCTCGGTGTCGCGGTACTGGCTGTCACGACGCTGGCCACCGCGTGGCTGCTGATCGCCGACAATCTGCCCGGCGACTACGGCCTCGGCATCGCGCAACGGGTTCAGGTGGGCGGCATGTCGGCGTATCTGGTGGTGCTGGGGTGTGCGCTTAGACTCGGCGCATGTCTTTCACCACGACCGAACTGACCGGTTCCAAGGTAGAGCAGTACGAGCAGCTCACCGAGCAGGCCCGTGGCCTCGTATACGAGGAATCGAACCTGATCGCCAACGCAGCCAATCTTTCTGCGCTGGTGTATCACGCTCTGCCCGAGGTCAATTGGGTCGGCTTCTACCTGTTCGACGGCACCGAACTGGTGGTCGGGCCGTTTCAGGGGCAGCCTGCCTGCGTGCGCATCGCCCTGGACAAGGGCGTCTGTGGCGCGGCGGCGGCCACCCGCGAAACACAGCGAGTGGCCGATGTCCACGCCTTCCCCGGCCACATCGCGTGCGACGCCGACACTCGCTCCGAGGTGGTCGTACCGCTGTACCAGGGCGAGACCCTGATCGGTGTGTTCGATCTGGACAGCCCCGTGCCGGACCGCTTCGACGCCGACGATCAGGCCGGCCTCGAAGCGGTCGCCGCGGTGTTCGTCAACTCGCTCGGCTAGAGGGCACCTGCTGCGGCCTCGAAGAACCAGGCCAAGACCAGCGCACCCGGATCCACGACGCCTCGCGCGGCCTCACCGACATAGCTGGCGCGGCCGCGGTTGGCGGTGATGTCCTTCGTCGATTCGGCTCCGGTCTTCGCGGCGTCGGCTGCATTCTGCAGGGTGCCGCCGTCCTTCTCGAGCGCATCGACGGCAGGGGCGATGGCGTCGACCATCGTCTTGTCGCCCACCCGTGCGCCACCGAGTTCGGTGATGCTGTCGAGGCCCGCCCTGGCGGCCTTTCCGACAGCCGCGAGATCGGGCTCGGATTCCAGCATCGTCCGATAGAACTGGCGGAACCAGATGCCGAACAGCGCGCCCGACGTCCCGCCCGCGTGCCCCAGGTAGGCCTCGCTCACTGCCTCGAATACCGTTGCTGCCGAGTAGTTTTCCTTGACGGCGTCCAGATCGAGTTGTTCGAGGGCGGCCACCATGTTGGTGCCGAAGTCACCGTCGCCTGCCTTGCGGTCCAAGTCGGTCAGGGCCGGTTCTTCGTCCAGCACCCGCTGAACCCACGTCCCGATCCACGTCGACACGAACGCCGATACCGCCCCGGTGTCGGAGGGCTCGAAGGTGGGTCCGAATCCGCCGCGTTCGGCCACCGGTTTCGCGCCACGACTGTGAGCGTTGGGCCAGCCGGGTGCGTCGGTGGGCGCGTCCCAGAGTTCGAGCATCTCGTCGTCGGCACGCACGAGGGTGATCGAGGCACCGCCCATGTTCAATGCGGTGACGAAACTGCCGACGAGCGAGCGGGATATCTCGATCCCTTTGCCGTGCAGGTACTCCGAGAGTTCACCGAACAACAGGTGCAGCTCCAACGGGTGCGTTGCCCCGAGCCCGTTGACGATCGCGATCACCGATTCGCCCGAGTTCAATCCGAGCGAGTTCACGATGGGATCGGTCAGTTTCGCGACGATCTCCTGAGCAGGCAGACCGGGCACGCGATCGGTTCCGCGCTCTCCGTGTATCCCGATGCCCAGTTCGATTTCTTCCTTGGGCAAATCGAACGAAGGTCCGTCGGCACCCGGTAGCGTCGGCGGGTCGAGCGCGACCGCCATGCTGCGTGCGTTCTCCGCTGTTCGACGCCCAAGCGCGACTATCGCCTGCAGGCTGTCTCCGCGTTCTGCCGCTGCGCCGCACACCTTCTCGACAACGATGGTCGCTGCGGTGCCGCGTCGACCGGGTCCGTCCTCACTCTCGCTGGCCACGTCGTCGTCGACGAGAACGACGTCAGCGACGATGCCGTCCTCCTGCAACAACTCTCGGGCGATCCTGAAGTTCATCACATCGCCGGTGTAGTTCTTGACGATGTGCACTACCCCGCCGCCGGCGTCCACGGCCTTGGACGCCTCGTGCACCTGGAGGGCGTTGGGTGAGGTGAACACCAAGCCCGGGCATGCGCCGGTCAGCATGCCGCGACCGATGAATCCGGCGTGCAATGGCTCGTGGCCGGACCCGCCACCGGACAGCAGGGCGACCTGACCGTCGGAGATGCGGTAGCGCCGGGTCAGAAATCCGGGGTCGGCATGCCAGGTGACGTCGTCGGTGGCGGCGACGAAACCGCGGAGGGCGTCGGCGACAAATGTTCGAGGGGAATTGGAGAACATGACTCCACCCTAACCACCTGCGCCGCGTCCCTTCGTCGGTTCTGCGGGACGGATACAGTCGGGGCATGACTACCGAGACCTGGACGCTCGACGCATCGGCCGGCGGGCAGCTGGCCGTTCGGACGGATGTCACCGGAAAGGCATCCAAGATGGGCCATCGTCTCACGATTGCGGTGACATCCTGGACTGCGACAGTCGAGTGGTCCGGGGACGCACCTGCCGCGGTGTCCCTGACAGCCGAGGTCGGCTCACTCGAGGTGATCCACGGCGAGGGCGGACTGACACCGTTGATCGGGCCGGAGAAGATCGTGGCAAAAGCCAACGCGCTCAAGACCTTCGATGCCGATCGATATCCAACCATTCGATTCCAGTCGTCGGAAGTTACTTCTGCCGACTCCGGGTTTCGACTGGTCGGTACGGCCGAAATACACGGTGTCTCGAGGGAGATCGCGGTGGATGTGACCGCCACCGACCTCGGCGATCGATGGCACATCGAGTCCGAAACCACTGTGCGGCAATCTGATTACAAGATCACGCCGTATTCGCAGATGTTCGGAGCCATGAAAGTGGTGGACGAGGTGATCGTGACGTTCGACGCCGAGTATCGCAAGCCCTGAGCCTTTTCAATTCACCTGCAATGGTGGACACTACGGCGGTGAGTCGAAATCGTTGGATGACCGGATCGTGCGTCTCGGCCCTGGCGCTGGCCGCAGCCCTGACAGCGGGTTGCAGCAGTCCAGCGACCACGTCCCCGGACGGACCTCCCGGAGTGAACGTCAACGGAGTGGGAGAAGTCCAGGGAGCGCCGGATACGTTGACCACCCAGATCGGCGTTCAGGCCACGGCCGAGGACGTCACCGCCGCCATCGAACAAGCCAATACTGCGGTCGCCGAGGTGACGGACGCGGTGATCGCAGCCGGCGTCGCGCGCGAGGACATCCGGACTCAACAGGTGTCGATCGATCCGCAGTACTCCGGCGCGCTGCCGGGCGGCACCTCGGACATTTCCGGATATCAGGCCACCAACACCCTGCAGGTCACGGTGCGTGACTTGTCGACGGCATCCACAGTCCTGGGCGACGCCACCTCGGCCGGCGGAAACGCGACCCGGATCTCCGGGGTCTCGTTCGAGATCGACGACGATTCCGAGCTGATCACCGATGCGCGGTCCAGGGCCTTCGCCGATGCCCGCGATCGCGCCGAGCAGTACGCCACGCTTTCAGGCGGCGAACTCGGTGACGTTCTGTCGATCACGGAGTCGATCACCGGCCAGGAGCAACCGAGGACGTTCGGCGATTCCGCCGCCAGTTCGTTCGACATGGCGGTGCCCATCGAACCGGGGCAGCAGACCGTCAGTGTGTCCGTCCAGGTGAAGTGGGCGTTGAACTAGCGGAGTGAGTTGCTGCCGCTGCAACGGTTGCTCCACTGAAGTGGTTGCAGACGGGGATTCGCCGACTCACGCCCCGGAGTGGAGCGAAAGTTGCAGGTCGACTATCCGGCTTGCGGTGGCGGCAAGCGATAGTTCACCGGCGTCGCCGAGAAGTCCACCGGATTGCGGACGCCGTCGGACGCGGCTCCCGGAACCTGGACCCGCGGTTCGAGCCCCAGCGATTCCGCGAACGCGAACGCCTCCTCGATGGAATTGACCGGGCCCGCGGGAACGTTGCGGGCCATCAGTTCTCGATACCATTCGTCGGCGGTACGCGTCTGCAGCGCCGAGTTCAGGATGTCGACCAGCAGGTCTCGATGTTCGACGCGAGCAGAGTTGGACGAGAAGCGTTCGTCCGTAGCCAATTCCGGGATTTTCAGTACGTCCGTCAGCTCCGAGAATTGCCGATCGTTTCCCACCGCCAGCGCCAGCGGGCGATCGGCGGTCTCGAACACCTCGTACGGCACGAGCGAGGGATGCTTGTTCCCCATCGGGACGGGCACGACGCCTGCTCCGAGATAGGCCGACGACTGGTTGCTCAACGCGGACAGCACCGACGCCATCAGCGAGGTGTGTACCTGCTGGCCCGCACCGGTGTTCGTTCGATGATGCAGTGCGGCAAGGATTCCGCTGAGCGCATGCAGTCCGGTGACGATGTCGACCATCGCCACACCCACTTTCGTGGGAGACGAGGCATCGGAACCGGTGACGCTCATCAACCCGCCGACCGCCTGGACCACCAGGTCGTATCCCGGCAGCGCTGCACCTCCACCGGTGCCGAATCCGGTGATCGAGCAGTAGATCAGACCGGGGTTCGTGTGCGAGAGCGTCGAGTAACCCAGCCCCAGCCGGTCCATCGCACCGGCTCGGAAGTTCTCGATCAGGATGTCCGAACCAGCGACGATCTCACGTGCCTCGGCGCAGCCGGCCTCGGACTGCAGGTCGATGACACGAGAGGTCTTGTTGCGGTTGACGGAGTTGAAATACGTTGCTGTACCTGCGGAGTCGTACGGCGGACCCCACGATCGAGTGTCGTCACCGATTCCGGGTCGCTCGATCTTGATGACCTCGGCACCCATGTCGCCGAGCATCATCGTCGCGTACGGCCCTGCGAGTACGCGCGAGAAATCCGCGACGACGAGCCCTGCGAGTGGACCGGTGGCATTCGTCATCGGTCCACTGTATTGCGCGACAGGCTGCGGATCAGGTCAGGTCAGGTCCGGAACGAACGCTCCCAGGACGGCAACCATCGTCTCCACGATCTGCTCGATGGGTGGGCGAGGAGGAGCGGTACGGGACCAGTCGGAGACGATCTCGGTAAGCGCTCCGAGGAATGCCGTTGCAGCCGAACGGTATCCACCCGGGGGAACAAAATCGGGACCGACTTCCGAACGCAGGGTGTTCTCGAAGAACTCCACCCACTGTGCACGGCGACGCGCCCGGTGCTGTTCGACGGCATCGCTGACACCCAACATCTCCAGATAGGAAATCCGCGCTCGGCGTGGATCGTTTCCGATCGATCCCACCAGGGCTGTCATGGCGGCAACGACCAGGGCGCGACGATCTCGGTCGACCTGATCGTCGAGGGCAGCCACGACGGCGGCCAGCGCATCGTCTTGGATCAGGTCGTAGACGTCCACGAGCAGCGCCTCACGGTTGGCGAACGCACTGTAGAACTGGCTGCGTGCCAGACCGGCAGCAACGCAGATATCCGACACCGAGGTGGCTGCGTAGCCGCGTACCCCGATGACCTCGATTCCGGCCTGCAAGAACCGTGCACGACGATCGGCTTTCCGAGCAGAGGAGGATTGTCCGGCGTAGATGCGGCCCTGATCATCGGCGACAGTCACCGAGGGAGTCTACAGGCGACGGACCGTTCGCAGCCCCGTCGACGATCGGTTCCATCACGACCCGATCGGCTTACCGAACAGTCCTGCGATTATCTCGCCTACAGCATCGACGAAGAGCGGGTGTGCACGCGTGTCGAGCGCCATCGAGCCGACATCGTTGGTTCGGCAACCCGGTTCCACCGGAACACCGGCGAATCGGTCGCGCATCCACAAGACCGCGCTCGGAAAGGCGATCAGCTCGAGGGTGATGTGCTCGCTGAAGTGATCGCGGGTGTACGTGACATCGGCACCGGGACGGCTGCAGTACGAGTCGACCATCGTATTGACCGGTCCGATCGGCACCAGCCAATCCGGGTTGGAATGGTAGACGTAGAGCGGCATGTTCGGAGTGGTGCCACCGAGCTGCATCGCAGACAGGGCCTTCTTCACCACTGGTTGTTGAATCGGGTCCCCGTCGGTGTGCAGGAAGCCTTTGAGATTGACGAACGGCAGCAGCGCTGACGAGTAGCCGACACAGAGATTGTCCTTGGCCGCGAACAACGCCCTGCCGAACGGGTCGATGTGTTCGTCGATGAAGCCGGCCAACTCGGGATCCTCGCGACTGGCACCGATGATGCCGGCGGCGACGATGCCCGAGCCGAGGGTGTTGTTCGCGTTGTCGACCAGTGCCCCGAGTTCGGCCGGGGTGCCGCCCTCGGTGACTCCGACGATCTCGAGCTCGGGGGCGTACCGTTCGGCCAGTTCGGCGGCATGTCCGGTCGCTATCGCGCCGCCGGAGTAGCCGCTCATCCCCACCTTGGTGGCCTGACCGGCCAACTGCATCGGCGCGAAGTTCTCGGCCGCTCGGATGCCGTCGAGTGTGATCCGACCGGCGACCGGCCCTGCGGCGAACGAGTTGTTCGGACCTTGATGATCGGGCACCGATACCGCCCAGCCCTGCGCCAATGCGGCTTGCACTTCGAGGAATTGAGCACCCGACGTCACCGCGCCGGTCACCGGCCAGGGAATCGCGCCCGCACGCATCGCATACGAGGGCGCGCAGTACGCAGCGAGTGAATCCTCGGCCAGCTGGATGGAGATCAGCGGCCGCGGTGCCGCGGGCACGCCGCGGGGCTTGATGACCGTGGTCACCGCAGCTATCGGCTCGTCGCGTCCGTTATTGGACCGGAACGACAACTGCCAGGCGTCGACTTGAGTGGGGATGACGTTGAGGGTGGCCAGCTCGACGGGCCGTGCAGCGATGATCTGGCCTGGCGCGGCCGCGGCCACCACGTCGGCGGGCGGAAGGTAGAAGTCGGTGTCGAACTCCGGAATCTTCGGCCACGTGAACGGTGCCAGAGGCGGCTGAACCGTCACCTCGGGCGAATCGCTCGCCTCGGGTGCAGCGGCAGCGGGGGTGGTCATCGCGGCAACGGCTGCGGCCGCGGTCACCAGGCTGATCGCTACCCGCAGCGTCCAAGATCGGGCAGAAGACACGGCTGTACTCCTTCGCGCCGGACAACGGGGTCCACAGGAGGCGCGCCCGGCGACAGTTCGTAGCGCATCCGGCCATCTTGGACACCGATGTCCGAGATGGTGCTGAGAACTGTAGAGCGAAGTGGCGTGGATAACAATCCCCGGCTCGAAAAGAATTCAGAAGTGAATCTGTTCCAACTGCGACCGGCTGCGTCCAACCGTCACACGACCGAGAACGACCGCTTCGCCAAGCCGAACTGGAAGCCGGTGATCGCCGTGGTAACCGGAGCCTCGGGATTTTCGGCAGCACCGAGGGTGACGAACAGCGGAGTGAAATGTTCGACGGTGGGGTGGGCATAGGGCATTCCCGGCGCGGCGTTGCGGAAGTCCGCCAATGTGTCGACGTCACCGCGCGACAATGCGTCCGCGGCCCAGAGATCGAAATCCTCGGACCATGTCGGCACTGTGTTGGTCACGAAGTTCTCCCGCGACAGGAACGGCAGTCCGTGCGTCATGAAACCCGAACCGATGACCAACACTCCCTCGGCTCGAAGTTCCTTCAGCGCAACGCCTATCGCCATCAGCCGGTCGGGAGCATGCGTCGGCAGGGACAACTGCAGAACGGGAACATCGGCGTACGGGTACATCACCTTCAGCGGCACCCAGGCACCGTGATCGAGCCCGCGCGAGGTGTGGCGGTGCAGGTTCTCCGACGCGGGAATGGCAGCGGCCACCCGCGCAGCCAGCGCCTGAGCGTCGGGCGTTCGATATTCCATCGAGAAGTAGCGCTGCGCGAATCCGCCGAAGTCGTAGACCAGCGGAGTTGCGGCCGCCGATGCGGACAGGCTCAGCGGGGCCTCTTCCCAGTGCGCGCTGACGATGAGAATCGCCTTCGGCTTGGGCATCGACTGCGACCAGGTGAAGAGTTCGTTCATCCAGAGTGCGTCGTCGAAAACCGGGGGTGCACCGTGGCTGATGTAGAGGGCAGGCATCGGACCGTCGTTCGGGGTCCACGTCTGCTGGGACCGACTCGCGGGTGCGGTATCGGCGAGAAATGCGTCGAACGCTGCGCCCGCGACCGGCGGGTTGATCACAGATGTCATGGCGGGTCCTTCGAAGTGCTCAGGTTGAAACTTCAAGTTAGCACTGATGGGGCATTCCAGCCAGCATCGCTATGCTCGGATGCATGCCGGACGCCGTCTATCGCGCTCCCATGCCGAACGGTGTCGAACGCGCCCTCACCTACGGACTCTGCGGCATGTCGGCCGACGACGAACGATCGCTACGACGCGTCGAGCGCTTCGAGCAGGTCCCGGACGGATCTTTCGTCTGGACGCGTACCGAGAGCGGCGAGTTCTTTCTCGGCCAGATTTCCGGCCCACTGCGGGAAGATCGCAGCGCCGACGCGGTGGCGTCGAACATGATCTTCGTACGGAACTGCGAGTGGACGAGCGAGCCGATTCCCGAGCACGAGGTACCCGCCGCCACGCTTCGGACATTCGCGCGCGGCGGGCGAAACTTTCAGCAGACACACGACCCTCAGGTCGCCGCGGAGTCGGCTAGCGCGTGGCGAGCGCGAGGTCGCTGACCTGGGGATCGATCTGCACGACGGCGTAGCCCTGAATCTCGAACTTGTTCTCGCCCTCAGGTGGTCCGAGCACGGCACGCACGATCAGCGTCGCGGCGGCAGCGACGAGTGCGATCACGACGACCACCGCTGCCACGATCAGCAGGGTCCGTGGGCCACCGAACAGGTTCTTCGAGCTCATGGGTCCATCATGAACCCTTCTGGAAGAGACACGAATCGCGCGTACCGAAGTAATAAAGGTGTTGATCAGATGAGTTCGTGGTTACAGTGAATCCGTGACCGACGCACCCGAGCCCGATTTCTGGTCGTTCATCGACACCGCCAACACCACGCTGGCCCGGGACTACGGGTTCGAGCACCAATTGGCCACCGAGGTTCTGCTGACGCTCAACCGGGCGTCGAACATCGTCACCTACGACTTGGAAGCGACGGTTCATCGCCCCCGAGGCTGGTCGTGGTCGTCGTTCCGACTGATGTTCGTCACGTGGCTGGCGGGCCCGATCGAACCCCGACGAGCCGCCGAACTGACCGGTATGAGCCGCGCGGCCGTGTCGAACCTGTCCAAGACACTCATCACCGGCGGCCTGCTCGCCAGTACGCCCGACGAGAAGGACGGGCGTTCGGTGCGCCTTGCCCTCACCGCGCAGGGGCACGACGAGATGGTCGAGGCGTTCGCCGAACAGAACGAACGGGAAAACGCGTGGGCCAGTGCGCTCACCGAACCCGAACAGCGGATCCTGGTGATGCTGTTGACCAAACTCATCACTCACCGCAGCCAGTTCGAGGTCCGGGGACGCAACTGATGGTTGCGTAGATCACGTCAAAGTAGTTAATGTATTTATTACAAGCCTGAACAGAGCACAGGAGCGATGACGTGGCGTACTACCGGCAGCTCGGATCGATACCGCCGAAGCGGCACACCCAGCACCGAACGCCGGACGGCAACCTCTACTACGAGGAGCTGATGGGCGAAGAGGGCTTCTCCTCGGACTCGTCCCTGCTGTACCACCGCCACATACCGTCGGCCATCGTCGACGCCACGGTCTGGGACCTCCCCGATCAATCGACCACTCCCAATCATCCGCTCAAGCCCCGACATCTGAAATTGCACGATCTGTTTCCGGAGTCCGTCGTTGCCGACACCGATGTCGTCACCGGACGACGCCTCGTCCTGGGCAATGCCGACGTCAGACTGTCCTACGTCGTTGCCTCGAAAACCTCACCGCTGTATCGTAATTCGATCGGCGACGAGATGGTCTACATCGAATCCGGTTCTGCCACCGTGGAAACGGTATTCGGGGCGCTGCAGGCACGGCAGGGTGACTACGTACTCATTCCGCGCGCGACGACGCACCGCTGGATTCCCGACGGCACCCTGCGCGCCTATGCCGTCGAGGCCAACAGTCACATCGCGCCGCCGAAACGCTTCCTGTCGAAGTACGGCCAGTTGCTCGAGAACGCTCCCTACTGTGAACGCGATCTGCACGGCCCCACCGAGCCTCTACTCACCGACGGCAGCGACGCGGAAGTGCTTGTCAAACATCGCGGTTCGACGGGCATTGTCGGAACCCGGTTCGTCTACCCCAACCATCCGTTCGACGTGGTGGGGTGGGACGGCTGCCTGTACCCGTACACGTTCAACATCTCCGACTACGAACCACTCACCGGCCGTGTGCATCAACCACCGCCGGCACATCAGGCATTCGAGGGGGCCAACTTCGTGATCTGTAATTTCGTTCCACGCAAGGTCGACTACCACCCACTGGCAATCCCGGTGCCGTACTACCACTCCAACGTCGACTCCGACGAGATCATGTTCTACGTCGGCGGAGACTACGAGGCCCGCAAGGGTTCCGGAATCGGCCAGGGATCGATCTCGGTACATCCGGGCGGTCACGCCCACGGACCGCAACCGGGAGCGTACGAACGCAGTATCGGTGCCGAGTTCTTCGACGAACTGGCCGTCATGGTCGATACCTTCCGTCCGCTCGAACTCGGCGAGGGTGCTCTCGCGTGCGAGGACGCTGGATACGCGTGGACCTGGGCCGGCCGGGGACCGAACCGATGATCCCGAAGTTCTTCCATCGCCTGTGCGACGACGCCGCCATCTTTCCACCCGGTAACGCACCGCTCGATGCTGCTGCGGCACAACACCTCGAGTACCGGGCCGGCGCGTTCACAGACCTTGTCGGCCCGCTGGTCGTGCCGATGGATCGGGTGAACGAGCTGGACCTGGGTGCTCGGATGGAGGTGGCGTTGACCGCACCTGCCGGTCCGGGCAGCGTGGAGGCAGGCCTGCGGGTAGCCGACCGCACAGCCGGCGTGACGGTCGTTGCCGTCGAAGTGGCCGTCCCCGAAGGCACGAACATCGACGCCTTGCGCACCATCACCCAGGACATCGACATCTATGTGGAAATTCCCCGAGACTCCCGACGCGACGACATCTTCGACGCCGTCGACGAGTTCGGGTATCGCGCCAAATTCAGGACCGGCGGCGTCACGGCCGACCAGTATCCGAACGAGCAGGAGCTCGCCGCGTCCATCTACGAGGCGGCACAGCGCGAGGTCCACTTCAAAGCCACCGCGGGTCTGCACCATGCCGCCCGTAATACCGATCCCCACAACGGGTTCGAGCAGCACGGTTTCCTCAACGTGATCCTTGCGGCGCAGGCCGCCCACAGCGGCGCACGCGTCGGTGAGCTCGAGAAGATCCTGGCGATCCGGGACGCCGACGTCCTCGCCGGGCTCGTCGCCGGGATCGAGGGACAGCGCGCGTTCGCCTCCTTCGGCACCTGCAGCATCCGCGAACCCCTGGACGATCTCGTCCGCCTCGGACTCGTCCCACCTCAGTGAACCAAGGAGCGCGCCGTTCATGACGCACATCGACATTCCCGCCGATTCCGAGTTCGGAATCCACAACCTCCCGTACGGCATTTTCAGTACTCCCGGTTCGGATGCTCGGGTCGGGGTCCGCTACGGCGACAACGTGATCGATCTATCCATAGCTCTGGACGATACAGATTTTTCCTCGGCGAGCCTGAACGCGTTCATGGCCCGCGGACGCACCAGCTGGGTGGAGGTACGCACGGCCGTCACCGACATGATCGTCAGTGGCCAGACCCCCGCGGAATCGATCGTCTCGGTTTCCGATGTCACGATGCATCTGCCGTTCGAGGTGGCCGACTACGTGGACTTCTACGCCTCCGAGCACCACGCGTCCAATCTCGGCCGACTCTTCCGGCCCGATGCCGAACCGCTGCTACCGAATTGGAAGCACCTGCCCGTCGCTTATCACGGCCGAGCCGGCACGGTTGTCGTCTCGGGCACCGACATCAGGCGGCCGTGCGGTCAACGCAAGGCACCCGACGAGGCGTCGCCCACCTTCGGCCCTAGTCGGCGACTGGACATCGAGGCGGAGATGGGCTTCGTCGTCGGCGTTCCGGCGGATGGTCCGATATCACCGGATGAGTTCTCCGAGCAAGTTTTCGGTGCCGTCATCGTCAACGACTGGTCGGCTCGCGACATTCAGGCCTGGGAGTACGTGCCGCTGGGGCCGAACCTCGGTAAGAGTTTCGCGACGTCCATCTCGCCCTGGGTGGTGCCCTTGCTCGCTCTGGAGCAGGCGCGAACCTCGACGCCGGTGCAGGATCCCGAGCCGCTCGAGTACCTCCGCGAATCTCGTTCGTGGGCTTTGGATATCGACCTGACGGTCGCGTGGAACGGCCACGTCGTTTCCCACCCGCCCTACAGTGCGATGTACTGGTCCCCCGCTCAGATGCTGGCGCACGAGACCGTCAACGGTGCGACATCGCGAACGGGTGATCTGTTCGCCTCGGGCACCATCTCCGGGCCGGAGAAGAACCAGCGCGGCGCGTTCATCGAATTGACCTGGGGTGGAGCGGAACCGGTGTCGCTCGGTGCCGACACTCGAACGTTCCTCGAAGACGGCGACGAGGTGGTCATTGCCGCCAGCGCTCCGGGGCCGAACGGATCGCGAATCGGCTTCGGGGACGTCCGTGGCCGGATCGTGTCGGCCTGACAGCAGTCGAGACGCCTACCACAACCCAGTAGGTCGCGGTAGGCCCCAGCGGTGGATTTCTTTTTCGAAATCCGTGACCCTCGGGTGGATGCCCGTGATCCCCGTAGCCCGGAAACTTGCATGTGTCGCGCAGTAATCGAACATCGCAAGAAACCCGGGAGTGCAGTGAACGTCATGGTCCGAAACACGTTGAGTCGACGAACCTTGTTGGCGGGTTTGGTGTCTGCGCCGATTGTGATGTCGGCGGGATGTGCTGCAAATCGGTCGACTCCGGGGTCCGCCTCTTCCGGAGTCGAGGCCACGACGTCGAGTGGCGGTCGCCGGCCACTACCGGTGCCGCCCCTGGCGGACTCCAGCGTCGATGCCGCCGGTGTCCGCCACTTCACGCTCACCGCACAGGCCGGCAGCACCGAGATGTTGCCGGGCGTGCAGACTCCGACATGGGGTTTCAACGGGTCGATCCTGGGGCCGACCATTCGGGCCCGGCGCGGCGAAACGATCGCGTTCACTATCGACAACTCCGTGCCGGAGGACACCACCGTGCACTGGCACGGCATGCACGTCCCGGCGCGATACGACGGCGGACCCCACCAGACCATCACACCGGGTGGACGCTGGGAGCCGACGTGGACGGTGAACCAGCCGGCGGCAACGCTGTGGTACCACCCCCACCCACATGGTGCCACCGAAAAACATGCCTACCGGGGACTGTCAGGAATCTTCCTGGTCGACGACGTGGACACCGACTCTCTCGATCTGCCGAAAACCTATGGTGTGGACGACTTCCCACTGATCATCCAGGATCGCCGGTTCACTGCAGACGGTGCTCTCGACGAGTCCGACCCGACCGATGCAGGCCTGCTCGGCGACACGATCATCACGAATGGAATCGCCGGCGCGCACGTGCAGGTGAGCACCGAACTGGTGCGACTGCGAATCCTCAACGGTTCCGGAGGGCGAATGTACAACCTCGGATTCGCCGACGACCGCGATTTCACGATGGTGGCCAGCGACGGTGGACTGCTCAGCGAGCCGCTCCCGCTGAGCCGCATCACACTCAGCCCCGGAGAACGAGTCGAGATCGTCGTGGCGGCGGGCGGTAGTTCTCCGATGATGCTGCGCGCGTTCTCGTTCGACGATCAGCCAGAAATCGACCGCGACATCGCATCCGACTACGGGTTGACCGATTCCTTCGACGTGCTCGAGCTCCGACCGGTCCGCAACCCCGAGCGATCCCGGGCGTTGCCGGCTGTGCTCGCCGACATCCCCCGCCTCGAACCGGCCACCGCAGTCGCCGAGCGTAGATTCGAACTGCAGTGGTTCATGATCAACGGCGAGCAGATGGACATGAATCGCGTCGATTTCACCTCGGCCGTCGACACCACCGAGGTGTGGACGATCCACAGCGCGGACAACTGGCCGCACAACTTCCACGTGCACGATGTCCAGTTTCAGCTCCTCGACATCAACGGTGCGAAGCCTCTGCCTGCGCTGGCGGGGTGGAAGGACACTGTCTACGTTCCTCCCGGCACCACGATCCGGTTGATACTGCGGTTCACCGAGTACACGGACCCGACGTTTTCGTACATGTTCCACTGCCACCTGATGAGGCACGAGGATCAGGGAATGATGGGCCAATTTCTGGTCCTCGGACCGAACCAGACTGCAACCCCGATGCAGATGCCGAGCGACACACCCATGCAGCATGGCGGTCATTGAGCGCTGCCTGTAGATCGGGCTCTGCCGATGTCAACCGCGCCGATACGCCCACACGGCCAGGCGAACTCTGTTGTTGCACTCGGTCTTTGCCATCAGATTTGCCACGTGCGTCTTGACCGTCGAGACTCCCAGATGCAGACAGTCCGCGATCTCCTGGTTTCCCAAGCCCTCACTGACAAGCTCGAGAACCTCGATCTCCCGCGGGCTCAGCTCGACGTTCTCGGTGCGCTCGACGGCGCGTCCCTCCTCGACTGCCCGGTTCACCAGCCTTCGCAACAGGAATGGGGAGAACGGGAGTTCGCCGTCGGTGACGCGACGGATGGCGTCCAACAGTTCGGCCGGTTCGGTGTCCTTGACGAGAAATCCGGCTGCTCCGGCCGCAAGAGCCGGGTAGAGATGATCGTCGTCGTCGAAAGTGGTGAGCACCAGCACTTTCGGTGCAGAGCCGGAACCCAGGATCGCTCTGGTGGCCTCGATTCCGTCGAGGCCCGGCATCCTCAGATCCATGAGGATGACATCCGGTGACATCTCGGCGGCCAGACGAATTGCCTCCGCGCCGTTGGCACCTTCGCCGACGACATCGATATCCTCGGTCGACTCACAGAGCATCCGCAGCCCTGCCCGGACCAGGCGCTGATCGTCGACGATGAGTAGGCGAATCATCGTCCACGCTCGCCGTCGGACATGGTGAGCGTGGCACGGACGGACCAGCTGCCGTCCTCGGCTCCGACCTCGAGCGTGCCCCCGGCGAGCGCGACACGCTCTGCCATTCCGGTCAATCCGTGCCCGGCAGGGTCGACGGCCCCGGCAGGGTCGTCGAGACGGCTGATTACGCACGCGATCACGCCGCCGTGCTCGCGGACGACCGAGACAGTCACGGGTTGAGCAGGATCCGCGTGCTTCATGACATTGGTCAACGACTCCTGAACGACCCGGAGCAGGGTGAGCCTTCCGATCGTGTCCAGCTCGCCGAGGTCGGTATCCACCTCGGCGTCGACGGTGATTCCCGTGGCGCGGGTGCGCTCGATTGCGGCAGCGATCTCGGTGGAAACAGCATCTGTCTCCACCAACGAAACCTCTCCGGGCGAGGGATCCCGAAGCGCTACGAGAAGTCGGCGGATGTCGTCCAGAGCACCCGAAGCAGTGTCGTGGACGTCGTCGAGCACACTTCGAACGCGCGGGTCCGCCTCCGCCACGACATGCTTCGCGACACCGATCCGCAACACGATCGACGCCATGTGATGGGCCACCAGATCGTGCAACTCTCGGGCCAGCGCGGCGCGCTCGGCCAAGCGGGCCCGCGCCGAATCCTCCAGTCTTCGCATGTCGGCGTCGGCGGCTCGCGCCCGGTACGTGGCGGCCAAGCGGCGCTGGGCCCGCAAATACAGCCCTAACAACAACGGCAGACCGACAACGGCGAGAGTCTCGACCGCAGTGGCAGGACGCCAGAAGGTCGAGGAGTCGCCGGCGGCAATTCCCCACAGAACCGCTGCCGTCCACGACACACTGGCCACGACCACCGGAGCGGACCGTGTCGAAAGCATCGCTACCTCGGCCACACCGGCCGCGCCGAGATAGGGAACCAGCTCCGACAGCCCCCACGCGTCGGTGAGGAACATCGGCACCGCCAGCGCCGACAGCACAAGCGAGACCGGCAGCGGCCAACGGCCGCCCCACAGAAAGACGATCGCAGCCGCCAGCGCCATCGACCAATACCAGAGAGGAACTCGGTACTCGCCTGGAAAATTGCTGGCCAGCAGCAGCAGCGGCACCAAGGCCACGGGCACCCCGCGCACCCATGGCAAGAGGGTGCGGCGCGGGGACATCTCGATCACCCCTCCGGTCCGCGAGGACGAGCGCAATTCAATGTTGTCCATGCCGGATCAACCCCTTGGACGCCGCCGATGCCACGGCAGAGGTTCGTGAATCCACGCCCAACTTCGTGTAGATGTGGGCCAGATGGGATTTGACGGTGGCCTGGCTCAGGAACAGCCGTCGACTGATCTGCACGTTCGAATGGCCGTCTGCCACCAACTGCAGCACTTCGATCTCACGCAACGTCAGTGTGCTGCCGGGTGTCCGCATCCGGTCCATCAGTCGAGATGCAACGGCAGGCGCGAGCGCCGACCCTCCCGCTGCTGCAGTGCGCACCGCTGCGCAAAGGTCATCGGGCGGTGCGTCTTTGAGTAGGTAGCCCACGGCTCCCGCTTCGATGGCGGCCAGGATGTCGGCGTCGGTGTCGTAGGTCGTCAGCACCAGTACGTGCGGTGCGCCGGGAGAGGAGGCAATGGCGGCAATGGCGTCGACGCCGTGCATACCGGGACCGAACTGCAGGTCCATGAGGACCACGTCGATCTCGAGTTCGGCGGAGAGTTCGATCGCCTGCTCGGCAGTCGTCGCCTCGGCGATGATCACGAAGTCCGGCTCGGTCTCGAGTACCGCGCGCAACCCTGCGCGAACGATCGGATGGTCGTCGGCCATCAGAAGACGGATCATGTTCGCACCTCCAATGGCACAGTGACGGCGACGGCGGTGCCCAGGCCCGGTCTCGATTCCACCACGAGGGTGCCCTGCAGTGAGCGAGCACGTGACCTCATTCCCGGTAGCCCGAAACCGCGATCCCCACTGCTGACGGTGTCGGGATCGAAGCCGACACCGTCGTCGACGATATCGAGAGCCACCTCGGTGTCCATGAAGCTCAGGGTGACCGCCACCCGGGTGGCATCGGCATGCTGCGTGGCGTTCGCCAGAGCAGACTGAGCGATGCGCAGCAGCGCAACCTCGTGTGCTGTCCGGAGGGGTACCGGAACACCCGACAACTGCCAATCGACCGTTGGTCCGGTAGCCGCAGAGGTGCTGGCGCACAATCGTTCCAACGCCGAAGGTAGTGAACCGTTCTCCAGATCCGGCGGGCTCAGCGCACGAACGAAGCGCCGTGCCTCCTCGAGGTTGCTCGACGCCGTCTCACGCGCCTGTACGACATGCGTGTTCGCCTCCTCCGCACGCTCGGGGAGCAGACGTTCCGTCGCGCGAAGCAACAAGTGGATACTCGACAGCCCCTGCGCGAGGGTGTCATGGATTTCTCGGGCCAGTCGTTCACGTTCGGCGAGCACCCCGGCTTCGCGCTCCGCCGCTGCCAGCTCTCCGCGAGCGGCAGTCAGCTCCTCGATGAGCGCGCGCCGCTGTTCGCTCTCGCGGTAGAGCGCTTGGTAGCCGAGAACAACGGCGATGGCGACCGCGGCACCGAGCGACGGGCCCACTACCGCTCCGACCGCGAAACCTCCTCGATGCCAGCAGAATCCAGCGATCGCCGTGAGGGTGGTCCAGACAACCGCCGTCAGACCCCACGTCGTCGGCAGTAGATGGAGCTGGAGAAAGAACAACGGGAACGCGAGATAGACGGCTTCGGGGCTCACCACGAGCAATGCCGTCCACATCATCCCGACCGCCAGTAGCCATCCCGCGGCAGTGGCACCGGAGTGACGCACTCTCGGCCAGGTTGCCCCCACCGCGTACACCATGCCCAGAACCACGGCGAGAACGACGACCGCAGTCAGGTGCGGTACGCGCTCCTGGACCGCTCGCACGACCGACAACGTCAGCAGTGCGGCCAGCATCAGATGCAGGCACCCGCGCAGGATGCGCATGACAGGGGTGAGCGACGACGGATCCATAACGACGTCCAGGTTATGCGGTTCGCACCCGGCCGACATCGGCCAAAAGGTGTAGCGGGCGCTGATCCTTCCGGCTCTCGAGATGCACTCTCCCGGTCGATGCCTGCGTAGCCCCGCTGCGGCGACAGTTGAACGCAGTTGCCGGATACCTGATTCGGACGTCTGTAAGAGAGGCAGAAAACGTGTTCGTCGCCTGGAGAGACCTCAGATTCGCCAAGGGGCGGTTCGTTCTGATGGGGACCGTCATCGTCCTGATCACCATGTTGGTCGGTCTGTTGTCCGGACTCACCGCGGGATTGGGAAGAGAAAGCACGTCGGCGATCACCGAATTGCCTGCTGACCATCTGACGTTCTCGGCTCCGACGGAGGGCAACTCGGTGTCGTTCACCGACAGCACCGTCACCGAATCCACGTGGCAGCAGTGGGCACAAGTGGATGGGGTACAGCGAGCGGAACCACTCGGCATCAGCACTACCAAAGCCGAGGCCGGCTCGCGCAGCGCCGCGATCTCTGCCTTCGGCGTGCAGCCGGGCTCCACCCTGGCGCCGCAATCGGACCGAATCCGCACCGGCAGCGCAGTGCTGTCGACGTCGGCCGCAGACGAGCTGAACGTCGGGGTCGGTGAGGATTTCGTCCTCGGTGGGCAGCGCCTGACGGTCGCTGCTGTCGACGGCGACGCCTCCTACAGCCACACCCCGGTGATCTTCATGGATCTGGGGGCCTGGCAGACATTGTCCGGTGGAGCCCCCGCAGGCCCACTGCGCGCGACCGTGGTCGGATTGAGTATCGACACCGACGTCGACCTTGCTGCGGCCGACGAACGGATCGGCACCGCCACGGTGCCCACCGCGGATGCCAAGTCCGCCGTCGGCTCCTACAGCTCGGAAAACGGTTCGCTGCAACTGATGCGCGCATTCCTGTTCGCTATTTCCGCACTTGTCATCGGTGCGTTCTTCACCGTGTGGACCATCCAACGCAGTGGGGACGTCGCAGTTCTCAAGGCTCTCGGAGCATCTACCGCATACCTGCTCCGAGATGCCCTCGGTCAAGCCATCGTGCTGCTGACCGCAGGCACCGTCGTCGGAACAGGGTTGGCTGCCGGAGTGGGCGCACTCGTCGGCGGCACGGTGCCGTTCGTCCTCGACACCGGCACCGTCGTGCCACCCGCGCTGATCATCGTCCTCCTCGGCGCAGTCGGCGCCGCTCTGTCCATCACTCGAATTACCTCCGTTGACCCCCTCACCGCACTCGGGAGCGCACGATGAGCCTGCATCTGACCGACATCACTCTCACCTACCCCGACGGCGACGCCCGGCTGACTGCGTTGGACTGCGTCGATCTGCACGTGGAGAAGGGCACGATGACCGCCGTCATCGGCCCGTCCGGCTCCGGTAAGTCCAGCTTGCTCGCCGTGGCGGCCACCTTGATCACCCCCGACAGCGGACACGTCGTCATCGACGGAACACCCACAGCCGGCATGACCCGCACAGAGTTGACGACATTGCGGCACAACAAGATCGGGACCGTCTTTCAACAGCCGAACCTGTTGCCGTCGCTGACCGCCATCGAGCAGTTACAGGTCATCGCCAACCTCGGTGGTCACTCACCCCGGGACGCCGAAATGTCCGCACTCACGCTCCTCGACGCTGTCGGCCTCGGCAATCACGCGCACAAGAGGCCGCATCAACTCTCCGGCGGGCAACGACAGCGGGTCAATATCGCCCGAGCCTTGATGAGCAACCCTGCAGTACTGCTGGTCGACGAACCCACAAGCGCACTCGATCACGAGCGCGGAGCTGCAATTCTCGATTTGATCGCCACCTTGACCCGTACCAACGGCACCGCGACCGTTGTGGTCACCCATGACCGCGCACATCTGTCCGACATGGACGAAGTAGTCGAAATCGTGGATGGGCGGCTGCTCGCCGACGCTCCGCCCTATTGAAGTGGCGAACCGAAGGACCCTGCCCGCCAAGCTCACTCACGAGTGGGTCGGTAGGCAGGGGCCTTCGGCGTTCGATCGGGTTCTGCTGTGTTCAGCAGTGGCATCGTTCGGAACTCGACCAGTTCCGAGAGCACAACCACGCTGGTCGACCGCGCGATCGTGCGAGACTGGTTGAGCACGATCAATGTTCGCTGCAAGTCGTCGTGCGACGCAGCTGCGACTCGGCACAGCACATCTCCCGAACCTGTGGTCGCGAAGGCTTCCAAGACGCCGGGAATCTGCTCCAGAGTGGCCACGACATCGCCGAGCGCTCCTTGTGCAATCTCCAACGTGACAAACGCCTGAACTCCGTAACCCGCTGCAGCCAAACCGATTCGCGGTCGATAGCCGGTGATGACGCCACTATCCTCCAGCCGCTGCAACCTCGCCGTCACCGTCGCCCGTGCGACGCCGAGCGTCCGCGACAGCTCGAGCACACCTATTCTCGAATTGTCCTGCAGCGCAGTGAGCAAGGCTCGGTCCAACTCGTCCAGTGTGGATTCCATGTCGCACCTCGTCACTCGAATGCTTTTCTAGACGGATCGTATATCAATCTCTGGATTCACCTGCTCGATCTGCACAGCTCAGATAGCAGAACTGGGATTGATTGACGGCCCATCTGTCAGATGTTCTGCTCATCGGAACAACTGGTCGACACGACACTGCATCGGCAACAGGGAGCCCTCATGAGCCTCGACAACATCCTCAACGACGACGAAAGACTGGCCGATCTCGACGCCGATCAGCTTCGACAGCTCGTCGGACTCGTGGAGTACGACGACAAGCGAGATCCCTTTCCCGTCAGCGGTTGGGACGCCATCGTATGGGTGGTCGGCAACGCGACGCAGACCGCGCATTTCTTCCAGTCCGCGTTCGGCATGGAGCTCGTTGCGTACTCAGGTCCGACGACCGGCCAACGTGACCACCACGCATACGTACTCAAATCCGCTGCAGTGCGTTTCGTCATCAAGGGAGCCGTCGACCCGGACAGTGATCTGGTGGCACACCACACGCGCCACGGCGACGGCGTCATCGACATCTCGCTGGCCGTTCCCGATGTCGACCGATGCATCGAGCACGCGCGAGCCCAGGGCGCGCGAGTACTGCACGAACCGACCGACATGTCCGACGATCACGGCACGGTCCGCACCGCGACCATCGCGACCTACGGCGACACCCGACACACCTTGGTCGATCGCTCGCGTTACACCGGCACTTATCTGCCCGGCTACGTACCGCGGACGTCGACGTTGCAGCGACCGGAAGGCGCTCCCAAGCGCATCTTCCAGGCTCTCGATCATGTGGTGGGCAACGTCGAGCTCGGCAAGATGGACGAGTGGGTCGACTTCTACCACCGCGTCATGGGCTTCACGAACATGGCCGAGTTCGTCGGAGCCGATATCGCCACCGATTACTCGGCGTTGATGAGCAAGGTGGTCTCCAACGGCAACCACCGCGTGAAGTTCCCGCTGAACGAACCGGCCATCGCCAAGAAGCGCTCCCAGATCGACGAGTACCTCGAGTTCTACCGCGGCCCGGGCGCACAACATCTGGCGCTCGCGACCAACGACATCCTGTCCTCGGTCGACGCCCTCCGCGCCGCCGGCGTCGAATTCCTCGCCACTCCCGATTCGTACTACGAGGATCCCGCATTACGCGCCCGTATCGGTAACGTGCGAGTGCCGATCGAAGAGTTGCAGAAGCGCGGAATTCTCGTCGACCGAGACGAGGACGGCTACCTTCTGCAGATCTTCACCAAGCCGCTGGTGGATCGCCCGACGGTGTTCTTCGAGCTCATCGAACGCCACGGCTCGCTCGGGTTCGGCATCGGTAACTTCAAGGCACTGTTCGAGGCCATCGAGCGCGAGCAGGACGCTCGCGGCAACTTCTGACTCGTGACCTGTTCGACGCCGCCCACTGTCAGCGTTCGGTGGGCGGCGTCGTTCGTCCCAGACCGCCTCGGTCCTCGTCGAAGATCAACCACGTGCGGGTGGCTCGGACTCCGTCGAGCGATTGCAGCCCTTCCAGCACCACCTGCCGCAGACTCTCGTTGTCGGGAGTCCTGATGAGTACCAACACGTCGAAATCCCCTCCGAGCAAACTGAAATGGTCGACGAATTCCATCGCCCTCAGCCCCTCGGACACGGTCCGCCACGAATCCTGACGGATGGACAGCGCGATGAACGCCGAAGTCCCGAGTCCGGATGCTGCATGGTCGACCTGCACGGTGAACCGCTCGATGACACCCGCATCCTTCAGACGGTCGACGCGCGTATACGTATGTGCACGAGAGAGATTGAGACGATCGGCCAGCACCCGCATCGAGACCCGGCCGTCCGAGGTCAGCTCGGCGAGGATGCGACGATCCGTGTCGTCCAATTCCACACGTCTCGAGACGTCGTCCATTCGTCCGCTCCTACCTCGTGGTTCTTTGCCTCGACCCGACAGATAGTCAGTTCGCACCTGGAATGTCAGCAATATGTCTGCAATCCTACGGCTATAGGACTTCTTCCTCACCGAATCGGCCAGAATCGCCGTACAAGCCGATTTCAGGAGAGTGCGACATGACGACCGTCGAGAAGGTTCCGGCAACGTCCTACCAACAGTTCATGCCTGCCGACCGTCCCGTGCAGTACCTCGCACCCGATGGGACGGGCGTGAACAGTGCCGCCCGCTACGCACACCCGTCGAACGAGCGTCTGCTCGAGATGTACCGCTCGATGGTGCACGGCCGCCGATTCGACCAACAGGCAACGGCATTGACCAAACAGGGTCGCCTTGCGGTCTACCCGTCCTCGCGCGGCCAGGAGGCCTGCCAGATCGCCGCAGCCCTGTGCCTGGGCGAGCAGGACTGGATGTTCCCGACGTATCGTGACTCGATGGCTCTCGCGGCGCGAGGCGTCGACCAGGTGGAGTTGCTCGGCATGCTCGCCGGCTACTGGCACTGCGGTTACGACCCGACCGCCTACAAGGTCGCTCCCCAATGCACACCTCTGGCAACACAATTGCTGCACGCGACCGGTTTCGCGTACGCCGAGGCCAAGCAGGGACGAGACACCATCGCCCTCGCGTTCTGCGGAGACGGAGCGACCAGTGAGGGCGACTTCCACGAGGCCCTCAACTTCGCGGCGGTGTTCCGCGCCCCGGTGATCTTCCTGGTGCAGAACAACGGCTTCGCCATCAGCGTTCCCCTCGCGCGTCAGAGTGCGGCTCCCTCGTTGTCGCACAAGGGAGTCGGCTACGGCATCGGTAGCGAGCAGGTCGACGGCAACGACCCGATCGCGATGATGGCAGTGATGGACGAGGCCGTGCAGTACGTCCGAGCAGGCAAGGGACCTGTTGTGGTCGAGGCGCACACCTACCGCATGGATGCCCACACCAATGCCGACGACGCCACTCGCTACCGCAAGGCCGACGAGGTCGAAGGGTGGTTGGCCCGAGATCCGCTCTCTCGCCTCGACTCCTACCTCGAAGCCCAGGGTCTGCTCACCGACGAGCTGCGCGAGCAGATGACGGTATCCGCCGACGCCGATGCCGCGGCGCTTCGCGCGGGCATGAACGTCGAGCAGGACGTCGACCCCGAGGATCTGTTCCGGTTCGTCTACTCCTCCCCCACCCCCGGCCTGACCGAACAACGCAATCAGGTCGCCGCCGAGATCGCTGCAGGAGAACTGTCATGACCACGATGACCATGGCCGGAGCCCTCAACGCCGCCCTGCGCGACGCGTTGACCGAAGACGAGAAGGTCGTCGTGTTCGGCGAGGACGTCGGCACGCTCGGCGGCGTCTTTCGCGTCACCGACGGCCTGACCCGAGACTTCGGCGACGACCGCTGCTTCGACACCCCGCTTGCCGAGTCGGGCATCGTGGGATTCGCGATCGGAATGGCGATGTCGGGCTACAAGCCCGTGGTCGAGATGCAGTTCGACGCCTTCGCTTACCCGGCGTTCGAGCAGATCGTCTCCCATGTTGCCAAGCTGCGCAACAGAACTCGTGGCTCGCTCACCGCGCCGATGGTCATTCGGATTCCGTTCGCAGGCGGTATCGGCGGCGTCGAGCATCACTGCGACTCGTCCGAGGCCTACTACGCCCACACCCCCGGCCTGAAGGTCGTCTCCCCGTCCACCGTCGCCGACGCGTACTCACTGATGCGTGACGCCATCGCCGACCCCGATCCGGTGATCTTCCTCGAACCGAAGCGGCTGTACTTCTCCAAGGACGACATCGAGCTGACCAAGACCGAGCCGATCGGCACCGCCGTCGTGCGCCGCGCCGGTACCGACGTCACGCTTCTCGCATACGGCCCCACCGTGTCGGTCGCCATGCAGGCAGCAGAGTTCGCGGCCGAGGACGGCCGTAGCGTCGAGGTGATCGACCTACGATCGCTCAATCCGTTCGACGACGAGACCGTCGCAGCCTCGGTACGCAAGACCGGACGCTGCATCGTGATTCAGGAAGCGCAGGGCTTCTCCGGCGTGGCAGCGGAGATTGCGTCGCGGGTGTCCGAGCGTTGCTTCCATCACCTGCACGCTCCGGTACTTCGGGTGACCGGACTCGACATTCCCTACCCGGCACCGAAACTCGAGCACTTCCACCTGCCGTCCGCGGATCGTGTGCTCGATGCCATGGACCGACTGCAGTGGAACGACGCCCCGGATCTCAGCAAGGTGGTATCGGTATGAGCATGCAGGTATTCCTGCTCCCCGATCTCGGTGAAGGATTGACCGAGGCCGAGATCGTGGAGTGGAAGGTCAAGCCCGGCGACACCGTCACTATCGATCAGGTCGTCGTCGAAGTAGAGACAGCAAAAGCCTCCGTCGAGGTGCCCTGCCCGTTCGAGGGTGTTGTCGGCGAACTGCATGCGGCCGAGGGAACCTCACTCGCCGTGGGTGCGCCGCTGATCAGCATCACCGGCGGTGCCGTCGCCGATGTGTCCGCTGCCCATGAGCGTTACCGCGAAGAGGAGAAAGCAGGCTCGGGCAATGTGCTGATCGGCTACGGCACCGGACACGGTCCGACCGGCCGCCGCAAGCGAAGTGCGGCTGCGCCGCAGTGGAGTGAAAAAGTGCCCCCTGAGGCACTTAACCGCACCACTGCACCGAAGGTGCTCTCCCCCATCGTTCGGAGCATGGCGTTGCAGGGTGGGCTCGATCTGGCGAGCATCGATACCGCCGGCGGCCACGGCGTGATCACCCGCGCGGACGTCGAGCGCGCCTTGGCCGGTTCGAACGTTGCTTCCTCGCCGGAGGGAGTCACGCGAATTCCCATCACCGGGATTCGTAAGACCATCGCCGACAAGCTCTCTCGCAGTCGCTCGGAGATTCCCGAGGCGACCGTCTGGGTCGACGTCGACGCGACGGCTCTGCTGCAAGCCCGACGCGACCTCGACGCCTCCATCGACGGCGTGAAGGTGACGCTGCTGGCGGTGCTGGCAAAGCTGACGATGATCGCGCTGTCCAAGTTCCCCGAGCTCAACAGCACGGTCGATACTGCGGCGGGCGAGATCCTGCGTTACGAGAACGTCGGACTCGGTATTGCCGCGCAAACCGATCGCGGATTGATGGTTCCTGTTGTGCCGCAGGCCGACAAGGCCGATCTGAAGGAACTCGCCGAGCGGCTGGCCGAGCTGACCGAGCTGGCGCGAACCGGTTCCTTGCCCGCAGCACGACTGAGCGGCGGAACATTCACGCTGAACAACTACGGAGTATTCGGGGTCGACGGCTCGGCCGCGATCATCAACCATCCCGAGGCCGCGATCTTGGGCATCGGACGCATCATCGACCGCCCGTGGGTGGTCGACGGCCAATTGGCCGTCCGCAAGGTCGCGCAGCTGTCGTTGGCCTTCGATCACCGCGTGTGCGACGGCGGAGTGGCGGGCGGGTTCCTGCGCACTGTTGCCGATTTCGTCGAGAACCCCGTCGTTGCATTGGGATCCGTCCGATGAGTGACGTCGACGTTCTCATCCTCGGTGGCGGCTCCGGTGGGTACTCCTGCGCCCTGCGGGCTGAGCAACTCGGCCTGTCGGTCGCGCTGATCGAGGAGGACAAGCTCGGAGGCACCTGTCTGCATCGCGGATGCATCCCAACCAAGGCGCTGCTGCACACCGCCGAGGTCGCCGACGCGGTGCGCGGTTCGGCGCATGTCGGCGTCACGGCATCGTTGACGGGTGTGGATATGCCTGCGGCACTGGAGTATCAGCGCAGCGTGGTCGCCGGCTTGTACTCCGGACTCAAGGGCTTGTTGAAACGTCCGGGAATCGAGATCATCTCGGGCCGTGGTCAGGTGGTCGGTCCTCGCACCGTCGAGGTGGAGGGTCGACGCATCACCGGTGCCTCGCTGGTTCTCGCGACCGGATCGTATTCACGCACCATTCCCGGTATCGAACTGGGGCCGCGGGTGCTCACCAGCGACGGGGCGATGTCGTTGGATCGGGTGCCGGAGTCGGTCGTCGTGCTCGGCGGCGGGGTCATCGGTATCGAATTCGCCAGTATCTGGGCCTCTTTCGGAGCCAAGGTCACCGTCGTCGAGGCCCTCGATCGTATCGTGCCGGGTGAAGACGAATGGTCGTCGAAGCAGCTGACCAAGGCATTACGTAAGCGTGGCATCGACATTCGTACCGGTACCAAGGTCGAGACCGTCACCGAGTCCGCCGACGCAGTCTCTGTGTCATTGTCGTCCGGAGACACCCTCTCGGCCGATCTCGTCCTGGTGTCCGTCGGCCGCGGGCCCCGCACCGACGGTCTCGGTCTGGCCGATCAGGGCATCGTCACCGAACGGGGCTTCGTCACTGTGGACGACAACCTGCTCACCACCACCGACGGTGTCTATGCCGTCGGTGACATCGTGGCGGGATATCAATTGGCTCACCGCGGATTCCAGCACGGCATGTTCGTTGCCGAGCACATCGCCGGCCTGGCCCCGGCACGCATCGACGGCGATCTTGTTCCGCGCGTGACCTATTCGCATCCCGAGGTGGCGTCGGTCGGTCTCACCGAGAAGGCCGCCGAGCAGAAGTACGGCACCGTGACGTCGGTGGTCTACGACCTCGGCGGCAACGGCAAGAGCCGAATCCTCGCCACCGCAGGCGGAGTCAAGGTGATCCGTGCACGCGACGACGGCCCGGTCGTCGGCGTCCACCTCGTCGGTGACCGCGTGGGCGAGCTGATCGGCGAAGCGCAACTCGCGGTGGCATGGGAAGCACTGCCGTCCGAGGTCGGCAGCTTCGTGCACGCGCACCCCACGCAAAGCGAGGCACTCGGTGAGGCAATGATGGCGCTGTCGGGTAGGCCGTTGCATGCGCACAGCTGAGGTCGCGGAACTCAGCCCTTGACGCCGCACTTGCATTTTGCAAGTATCAGGGCATGAGCCTGTTCATCACCTGTCCCGTCGAGAACGTCGAGCGCGCAACCGCCTTCTACACAGCCCTCGGCTGGACGCTCAACCCCGAGATGTCCGACCACAACGTGTCGTGCTTTGCCATCACACCGGGGCAGTACGTCATGCTCGGAAGCCGCGAGATGTATGCCAGCGTTGGCGGCACCGAGGAGCTGATCGGCGGACCCGACACCCCATCGAAGGTCACGGTCTCGTTCGACCTCGGTAGCCGAGAGGCAGTCGACGAGCTCACCGAGCGGGCCGGTGCTGCCGGCGGACGCATCGGAGACATCGATGACTACGCCTTCATGTACCAACGTCAGTTCGACGACCTCGACGGCTACCACTACTCGCCGTTCTGGATGAAGGCGGACACCGATACGGCCGAATGAGCGACCTCGCCGCCGCCCTCGACATCGTCGGTGCCCGGTGGGCACTTCTCATTGTCGAGCGACTGCTCGAGGAACCGCAACGGTACGGCGATCTGCAGCGCGACCTCGGAGTACCGACGAACATGCTCGCTACCCGGCTGCGCGAACTCGAAGCGGCAGGAGTGTTGACCCGTCTCCCCCTTCGGCACAACACTCGCGCGTACGCGCTGACCGAAAGAGGTCTCGCCCTGCGTGAAGCAATTGTCGCACTCGAGCAATGGGGCAAAGAGGCTGCACCACAGGTCAGTTGAGCTCACGCGGAGTGAACACCGTCTCGGCCACGTACACGACGACAGCCCCGCAACTCGGCTGGTTGCGGGGCTGTCGTCATCGATGGGTCAGACGTTCAGATCCTCGTCCCTACGGTTCTTGATTCGCGAGGTCGCAATGAAGGAGATTGCGGCCAGGATCATCAGGTAGATCGAGATCGACATCGAGGTGCCGGTTCCCTTGAACAGTGCCTCGGAAATCGTGGGAACGAATGCTCCGCCCAGCACCGTGCCGATGGCGTAGCCGATGGACGCACCACTGAATCGGACTGCAGCCGGGAACATCTCGGCGTACAGGGCCGGCTGCGGTCCGTACGACAGTCCGAGTCCGACGGCGAAGAGACCGAGGGCCACGTAGATCCAGTGCAACTCACCGGTGTCGACGAGCAGGAAGAACGGGATGGCGCACAACACCATTGCCGCGTTTCCGAGGTTCATGATCGTGGTGCGGGCGTAGCGATCGGACAGGTACGCGCCGAGGAGGGTGAAGATTCCCCACACGATGGCCGCGAACAGGCTGGCCACCAGGACGTCCACGCGAGCGAGTCCGTGTTCCCTGGTCGAGTACGCGACGATGAAACCGCCGACGATGATGTAGCCGTTTCCGTTGGTGCCGATGAACGACAGCGCGGCCAGCATGACCTGCTTCTTGTTGGTGCGCCACAGTGCACGAACCGGAGTGTGGTTGCGCTCCTTGCGTTCTGCGAGCTCCTTGAACACCGGAGTCTCCTCGACGCGGCGGCGGATGTAGAAGCCGACGAGAATGAGCACGAAGCTGATGAGGAACGGAATGCGCCAGCCCCAGGCCTCGAACTGCTCCTCACTGAGCAAACCGGTGCACAGTGCCAACGTTCCCACCGCGATGAGCATGCCGAGCGGAACACCCATCTGGGTTGCCGCGCCGTAGATTCCGCGCTTGCCCTTCGGTGCGTGCTCGACGGCCATCAGTGCCGCGCCGCCCCACTCGCCGCCGGTGGAGAAACCCTGCAGGATGCGCAGCACGACCAGGATGATCGGGGCCCAGATGCCGATGGTCGCGTACGTGGGCAGCAGTCCCATTCCGACGGTGGCCGCACCCATCAGGGTGAGGGTGGCGATGAGGACCTTCTTGCGGCCGATCTTGTCGCCGAAGTAGCCGGCGACGATGGCCCCAAGAGGACGGAAGACGAAGCTGATGCCGATGGTCACGTAGGCGACTAGCTGTCCGGACGAGCCCATGGGCGCGAAGAACAGCTGAGCGAAAATGAGCGATGCGGCCTGCGCGTAGATGAAGAAGTCGTACCACTCGACGGTGGTTCCGACCATGCTGGCCATCGCGGCGCGGCGATGCTCACGCGACACCCCGGTGGGCGTCTCGACCTGTGTTGTCATCGACGATCTCGTTTCGTTCGGGCTCCGGCGCTCGTTGGAGCGAGCGACAGTTCGGAGTAACGTGGGGATGAACAGCGGCGAATTTCGGTAACCGACGAACCGGATAAAACTCACCGTCCATTCGGTCGGTAATTACTGTGACCGGCGCCACCGTAGTTTGTCAAGGTGGTCGCGTACATAACAAGGCGCTGGACGCACTTCGTCGGAAACTACCGACCGGGGCCTCTCGCTTCGTCCGAAACGACGCAGACGCGGGCAGTGACGCCGGTCATACTCGAACTCATGGCCGCTCCTACGTCGACTCTCGTTCACCCCTCGCCGGTCATCGACGAACTGATGCGCGCCCTCGGTGCCGACGCGATGGTGACCGACCCCGACATTCTCGCCAGTTACCGGCACGACGCCGCAGCTCTGTGCGAATCCGCGCTGCCACTGGTGGCGGTACTGCCGACGACAGAATCGGACGTGCAAGCCATCATGGAGATCGCCTCGGCACACCGCATTCCTGTTGTGCCACAGGGAGCATTGACCGGCCTGGCCGGAGCCGCGAACGCCAGCGTCGGAGCCATCGCCCTCAATACCCGGCGCATGAACAAGATCGTCGAGTTGGACGTCGTCAACCGCACCGCCGTCGTGCAACCCGGTGTCACCAACAAAGAGTTGAAAGATGCTGCCGTGCAGCAGGGACTGACGTACCTCCCTGATCCTTCCAGCTGGGAGGCCTCGACGATCGGCGGCAACATCGCCACCAACGCCGGCGGCCTGTGCTGTGTGAAGTACGGGGTGACAGCACGGTTCGTTCGTGGGTTGCGCGTCGTACTTGCCGACGGCCGCGCGACGTTCGTGGGTCGCCGCACCGTCAAAGGCGTGGCCGGGCTATCTCTGGCCGAACTGTTCGTTGGCTCCGAGGGCACGCTCGGCATCATCACCGAGGCCACCGTCGGCCTCGATTTCCCCAGCGCCGTACCACTCACGATGGCTGCGACCTTCCCGTCCACTGTCGCTGCAGGAGAGGCAGTGACGAGGATTCGTGCCGCCGGTATCACCCCGAGCCTGTTCGAGCTACTGGACCGCACCACCATCGCCGCGATCGACGCCTACGCCCGGATGGACTTCGGCACCGACGCCGCGGCCGTGCTGATCGCCCAATCCGACATCGGCGCAGGCGCTGTCGAGGAGCTCGAGGCCATCGCCGCACTGTGTACCGAATCCGGCGCGATCGACGTGGCCGTCGCCGAGGACGAGGTCGAATCGGAGCAACTCGTGCAGGCCCGACGACTGGCCTACCCCGCACTCGAGCGTCTCGGTTCACCGTTGGTCGACGATGTGTCCGTTCCCATTTCACAACTGGCCACGATGATCGACGAGGTGGGTCGGGTGGCAGACCGGCTAGGCATCGTCATCGGAGTCGTCGGCCACGCAGGGGACGGCAACATCCATCCGACGGTCATCGTCGACCCCCTCGACCCCTCATCGTTGGCGAAGGCGCACAGCGCGTTCGACGAGATTGCGGCATTCGCCCTCTCACTCGGTGGAACCATCACCGGCGAGCACGGGGTGGGACTGCTCAAGCGGGACCTTCTCGAGACCGAACTCGATCCGGTCGCAGCGGAACTGCAGCGCGGCATCAAGGAATTGCTCGACCCGCACTACCTGCTCAACCCAGGGAAGGTCCTCACCGTGCGGCCCTGAGCCGTAGCGACATCCACACCAGCAATCGGGTGTCCGCGTCGTCGAGATCCAGACCGAACAATTCCTTGGTACGCCGGAGTCGGTAGCGGAAGGTGTTGGGGTGCAGGTACAGCGATGCAGCTGCGGCGGCGACGTTGGACTCGTGCGCCAACAACGCCAGCACCGTCGCGGCGTACTCGGTACCTTCCGAAGCATCGCAGGAGAGCATCCGTTCGACGGCAGGCAACGCCAACGACACTTCGGACAGAGCTGCACCCGCCCTGCGCAGCGTGGCGTGGACTCGAACGTCGTCGAACAGAATGGTCGGAGAACCGTCTTCGCAGGCGTCGAGCGCCCACTGCGCATGCACTCGAGCAGTCATCGGGCGCTCGTCCGGTCCACCGACCGCGAACGTCACCGGAATACCGAGGGCCGATACGGCCCTGCGTCGAACGTGCTCGAATTCATCTATGCTGAAGGGGATTTCGGACCGCGTCACGAGGAACGCAGCGCCGTCGATCACGACAGCACCCGAGTCGAGCTGCTGCCCGAAGGTCAGCTCGAGCATCCCCCGCAGTCGCGACGCGGCGGCTTCCGGCCGGTCCGACTGCATCCGGGTCGCCAGCACCGTGTACAGCTGCCCATCGGGTGTGACGGCAGTTGGATCGGTCAGTAGTTTACGTGCCCTGGGCTTTTCGACACCCACAGCCTGTGGTCGCTGACTCAGCAACGGTACTGCTTCCGCTGCCGCCCGTTGCAATGCCGCCACCACGGCCGGCTCGGGCGGCGACACTGCCACGGTGGGGACGATGCACCAGATCGAACCGAGATACTCGCCGCCACTGGTTACCGGCACGGCCAGGCGAGGCAGCACCCCGGCTACGGCGACGACCCGCACCGTGCAGCTGCGCCGGAAGTCCTCGTCGGTATGGTGCGCCATGTACTCCGCCGGAACCTGCTTGCCGAGAATACCGTCGCGCCGCACGTCGTCGATCGGTTGCCCGGGCAGCGACGAGTAGGCCACGACGTAGCCGGCCGGGTCCATCACCGATACCGCGCCGCCCACAGCAGCCGCCGTGGCGTCGGCCAAGGCAGACAGATCGGCAGTGGTCATCGACTCACCGTACTTCCGAGGAGATCCGACTACCTGGCCACGGTGCGACTGTCACCTCGGAATTCGGCGATCAGCTCGTCTCGGCACGTCACCGACACGTCGTAGATACCGTTCCGGCCGAACCGCGCACGCTCGACGGCGTCCGCAACCAGCACGTCCCCAGCCTTCGTCGGACGGAGATAGCGGATGTCGCAGCGGGCCGCGACGGCTGAATCGTCGTGCGAATTACAAGCCATTGCGAACGTCGTGTCCGCCAGCAGAAAGACGTAGCCGCCGTGGGTGATGGCGTAGCCGTTGACCATGTCCTCGGTGACGACCATCGACATCCTCGCGTGACCGGGTGACAGCTCGATCAGTTCGATACCGAGCTTGCGGGACGCGGCGTCGACCTCGAACATCTCGCGGGCGATAGGCGAATTCGTCACGGCTGCAGCACCGATCGTTCGTTCTGGGTGAACATCGTGACGCCGCCTGTCGCGAAGTTGCGCAGATCCTTGCCTGCCGCTGTCATCTCGGGCGAGGCCAATCCTGCCTTCAGCGATGCCTCGTCCGCGAAGTACAGACTGGCGATCGCGTAGTACGGCGGTGGTGAATCGTCGAGTGAGTCGAGCGTGCCCCAGGTGAAGTCGATCAGACCAGGTACAGCGCGAGCGAGGGGCACGTGCACGTCGGCGTAGTGGCGGTCGAATGCGGCCGGGTCCTCGGGCATTCCGTAACAGACGGCCACTCGCACGCTCATGACGCGACCTCGGGCTTCGCGACGAGAGTGAGAACATCGTAGGTGGCGACGGGATCGCCGTCCTGGTTGACGACCACTGCGTCCCAACGCACCTCGCCGTAGTCGGCACTCTGACGCGGAGTGATGAGCTTGGCCGTCAACGTGACCGTCAACGAATCCTCGGCCTTGACCGGCGTCAGGAATCGCAGGCTGTCGACGCCGAAGTTCGCGAGGACAGGGCCCGGTGCCGGGTCGACGAACAGCCCGGCGGCAAGCGAGACCACCAGGTATCCGTGCGCGACGATTCCGCCGAACAACGGATTGGCCGCTGCCGCCTCGGGATCGGTGTGTGCATAGAAGGTGTCGCCGGTGAATTCCGCGAAGTGATCGATGTCGGCGCGGGTGACCTGTCGCGGGCCACCGACGATGGTGTCGCCCAGTTTCAGCTCGCCCAGGTTCTTGCGGAACGGGTGGACGTCGCCGGTCGTCTGCTTCGCGCCGGTGACCCATTTGTTGCCGATGGCCGTCAGTACGTCCGGAGTTCCCTGAATTGCGGTGCGCTGCATGTGGTGCAGCACACCGCGGATGCCGCCGAGTTCTTCACCACCGCCTGCTCGGCCCGGCCCGCCGTGCACCAGAACCGGAAGCGGAGACCCGTGCCCGGTCGATTCCTTGGCGTCCTCGGAGTTCAGGACCAAGATGCGTCCGTGGTACGGCGCACTGCCCAGCACGATCTCGCGCGCGATCGCGGAGTCCTTGGTCACGAGAGACGCGACCAGAGAGCCCTTTCCGCGCGCGACGAGGTCGAGCAGGTCTGCGGTGCTGTCGTAACCGATGACGGTGGAGACGGGTCCGAACGCCTCGATCTCGTGCGGTTCGGGTGCGGCCTTGTCGCCGGCCTTCAACAGAACCGGTGCCATGAACGCGCCGGGTCGCGAATCCACGGCGTCCGGGTCGCCGAAGACGACCGTTGCCGACTTGGTAAGTCCACGAATGGATTTGAGGACTTCGTCGCGCTGGTCGATGCTGGCGAGTGCACCCATGGTGACGCCCTCGTCGGCCGGATCACCGACGACGACCTTCTCCAGCTTTGCCTTCAGCGCCTCGATGACAGGCTCGACCGAGGCTTGCGGCACCAGCACACGGCGAATGGCCGTGCACTTCTGACCGGCCTTCGACGTCATTTCGGTGAAGACACCCTTGACGAACAGATCGAATTCCGGATCGTTCTGTGCCACATCAGAACCGAGTATCGACGCATTGAGAGAATCCGCCTCGGCCGTGAAGTGCAGTCCCTCGCCGACGACGTTGGGGTGTGAGCGCAGGGTCGCAGCGGTATCGGCGGATCCGGTGAACGCCACCGAGTCCTGGCCGCCGAGGTGGTCGAGGACACCGCGGGCGCTGCCACACAGCAACTGCACCGAACCCTCGGGCAGCAATCCCGACTCGATGATTCGGCGGAACACCAGCTCGGTGAGGTATGCAGTTTGGCTGGCGGGCTTGACGATCGACGGCACACCGGCGATGAACGCGGGTGCCAGCTTCTCGAGGAAGCCCCAGACGGGGAAGTTGAAGGCATTGATCTGCACGGCGACACCGCGCCGCGAGGTGTAGATGTGCTGACCGAGGAAGGTGCCCTTCTTGCCGAGCTGCTCGATGGCACCGTCGAGATAGACCGTCTCGTTGGGGAGTTCGCGTCGGGCCTTGCTCGCATAGCTCAGCACGGTTCCGAATCCGCCGTCGATGTCGACTCCGGAATCGCGGGTGGTGGCTCCGGTGTGTCGGGAGAGTTGGTAGAACTCCTCCTTGCCGGCCATCAGCGTCAGGCCCAACTGCTTGAGCAGGGCTGCACGCTCGTGGAACGTCAGTGCTGCGAGCGCTGGGCCGCCGACGGTGCGGGCGTAGTCCACCATGCCTGCGACGTCGAGACCGCTGGACGACACCCGGGCGATCTCACTGCCGTCGACGGCGCTCATCAGCGGCGCTCCCTCGTCGGTCGCGGAATACCACGCTCCCTGGGCATAGCTTTCCAGAAGTCTGCTCACAACGCCTCCATCTCACCGTACGTTCGGTCGGTAATTACCATCGCCGTCGGACGCCGAGATGTCAAGGACCGCGAGCGGACCTGAGCGTTCACGATCGCAGCCGGTCGACGGAAAGCCGCGCCTGGTCGTCGATATCGAACGCTCAGGTCCGGTGGCGGGGCATGGCCCTATTTACGTGCGGCGCAACCCGTCGAAGGTCAGCGCCACGACGGCGTCGGCCAATTCCTCGACCGATCCGCCGGTGCGCGGGCGATACCACTCGATGAGCGAGTTGACCGTGCCGAACACGAGCTTGGACGCGAGTGCCGGATCCACCCCTGGACGAAGGTCGCCCTCCTCGGCGGCGGCGACCACGAGCCCGGTGACGAACGAGTCGAATTCGCGGCGACGGGCGAGGGCGCGGCGCTCGACGTCGGTGTTGCCGCGGACTCGCAGCAGCAGCGTCACGTAGGGCAGTTCCGCGCACAGGATGTCCACGCTGCGTCGCACCAGGTATTCGAGGCGGTCGATGTATCGCCCGGTCGTCGCCCGATCCTCGGTCGTCACGGCGAACAGTGCATTGAGCGCGCGCGACAGCGCGAGTTCGAGCAACTCGGACTTGCCGGACACGTGGTGATAGATCGAGGACTTGGTGATGCCGAGCCGCTTCGCCAGAACCTCCATGCTGGTGCCGTCGTATCCACGGTCGTTGAAGACCTTGACCGCCACTGCCAACAGCGAGTCCAGGTCGTATCCCGGCCGCCCTGGCTGTCCGGTCTTGCGCGGCGCGCGTGCGGTTGTCATTGCCACATCTTCTCAGTCGACGCCGGATTCCACAGCACCGTGGGCAGCAAACCTTGCCAAACGACCGAATGTTCGGTTATTAATGACGCAACCGTACGAAGGAGATCCCAGTGGGCGAAGTATTTCTCGTGGCCGGCGCACGTACTCCGCACGGACGCTACGGCGGAGCCCTTGCATCGGTGCGTCCCGACGATCTGGCCGGGCTGGTCGTCGCCGAGGCAGTCCGGCGAGCCGGTGTGCCCGTCGACCGGATCGACGAGGTGATTCTCGGTGCCGCGAACCAGGCAGGCGAGGACAATCGAGACGTGGCGAGAATGGCGGTTCTGCTCGCAGGACTCCCCCACACGGTGCCGGGATATGCCGTCAACCGCCTGTGCGCGAGCGGCCTGACGGCAGTGGCCAACGCCGCGAGCACCATTCGTAGCGGCGAGGCCGACATCATCGTCGCCGGCGGCGTCGAGTCCATGACCCGCGCGCCCTGGGTCATGGCCAAGCCGGGAACCGCATGGGCCAAACCCGGAGAGATCTTCGATACCTCCCTCGGCTGGCGTTTCACCAATCCGACCTTCGCCTCACACGATGCGGGGACCGATCCCAAGATCACCCTGTCGATGGGCGAAACCGCCGAGGAGGTCGCGCTCGCCGAGGGCATCACCCGCGAGGAGTCCGATGCCTTCGCCTTCCGCAGTCAGCAGCGTGCCGTCGCCGCCCAGGATGCCGGACGCTTCGCCGACGAGATCGTGCCCGTCACGACCAAGAACGGCGAGGTCACCGAGGACGAGACACCGCGACGCGGAACCACACTCGAGAAGCTCGGCACGCTGAAGACCGTGTTCCGCAAGAACGGCATCGTCACCGCCGGCACCTCGTCGCCATTCACCGACGGTGCGTCGGCGCTGGTCGTGGCCTCCGAGGAGGCCGTGAACAAATACGGCCTCGAGGTACGCGGCCGCATCGTCACCAGTGCGAGCGCAGGCATCGCACCGCACATCATGGGACTCGGGCCGGTGCCCTCCACGCAGAAGGCGCTCACTCGCGCAGGATGGACGGTCGAGGACCTCGGTGCCGTCGAGCTCAACGAGGCCTTCGCCGCGCAGTCCCTCGGCGTCATCCGTCAGTTGAAGCTGAACGAGGACATCGTCAATGCCGACGGCGGGGCGATCGCACTCGGCCACCCCCTCGGCTCGTCGGGTGCCCGAATCCTGTTGACGCTGTTGGGTCGCATGGAACGCGAGAAGGCGTCCCGCGGGCTCGCGACCCTGTGCGTCGGCGTCGGGCAAGGCGTGTCGATGTTGATCGAGGCACCGTGAACACGCTCGTCGTCGAGGAGCTGACGGACCGCGTTGTCGTCACGCTGTATCGCGAGAAGCAGCGCAACGCAATTGATTCCGAGATGATCGGCGAGTTGCACGAGGTGTGCGGGCTCGTGGAGCAGGATCCGAGAATCGTCATCCTGACCGGCGCGGGCGAGCACTTCGCCGGCGGTGCCGACATCAATCAGCTGCGCGCCCGCACCCGCGACGACGCGTTGCGCGGTATCAACCGAAACCTGTTCGACCGCATCGCCGCACTCCCGTTGCCGACGATCGCTGCCGTCCGCGGCTACGCCCTCGGCGGTGGAGCCGAGCTGTCCTACGCCTGCGACATCCGGATCGCGTCGTCGACTGCCGTGTTCGGCAATCCCGAACCGGGCCTGGGCATCATGGCTGCCGCCGGGGCCAGCTACCGGTTACCGACGCTGGTGGGAGTCTCCGTCGCGAAGCAGGTACTTCTCGGTGGCCGGACGCTCGACGCACAGGTGGCACTCCGCTCTGGCCTGGTGCTGGACGTCGTCGACGAGCCGTTGGCCGCAGCGCACGCACTGGCGGATCGCATTGCCAAGCAAGCACCTCTGGCACTGAAGCTGACCAAGAAGATCCTCGATGCACCCGGTTCACACCCGTGGGCCGACGACATCGCGCAGGCCGTTCTGTTCGAGACCGAAGACAAACAACGCCGCATGACGGCATTTCTGGAGAAGAAATGACAGTTCCTACGCACGTGGCCGTCGTCGGTGGCGGCCGCATGGGTGCAGGTATTGCCCAGGTATTCGCAGCCCTCGGTTCCACCGTCGTCATCGCCGAAGCAGCCGACCAACAAGCAGCCCTCGGCCGAGTCTCGACCGGACTAGACCGGGCCCACGAGCGCGGCAAGCTCAGCGAGGACCCCGCTGCAATTCTTGCTCGGGTCTCCACCGTCGCCGGGCCAGCGGATCTCCCGGCCGACCTCGACCTGGTTGTCGAAGCGGTGCCCGAGATCCCGTCGCTCAAGGTCGAGGTGCTGGCTCTCATCGACAAGATCGCCGGGGCTCGGACGGTCATCGCGTCGAACACGAGCTCTATTTCCATCGCCGAACTCGGTGCAGCACTCAGTGATCCGAGTCGCTTCATCGGGATGCACTTCTTCAACCCGGTTCCGGCGTCGACTCTCGTCGAGATCGTGCGTGCGCCGGCCACATCTGCGGATGTGGTGGAGCGGGTGCGCCAATGGGTGTCGCTCCTGGGCAAGACCGAGGTGCTCGTCAACGACTCCCCCGGCTTCGCTACCTCGCGGCTCGGCGTCTGCCTCGGGCTCGAAGCCATCCGTATGCTGGAGGAGGGCGTCGCCGACGCCGAATCCATCGATCGCGCCATGGAACTCGGCTACAAGCACCCGATGGGTCCGTTGCGTTCCACCGACCTCGTCGGGTTGGACGTCCGACTCGCCATCGCGGAACACCTGGCGTCGACCCTCGGCGACAGGTTCACTCCCCCGCAGTTGTTGCGAGACATGGTTGCTCGCGGCGACATCGGACGTAAGTCCGGTCGCGGCTTTCACGATTGGACGAACACATGACGGTACGGTTCGACGTCGCCGACGGCCTGGCGACCATCACCCTCGCGCGCCCCTCAGCACACAACGCCCTCGATATGACGACGAAGCTCGCGTTGGCTGAGGCCGTCCAGAACGCCGCTGCACCCGAGGTGCGTGCCGTGCTCATCACCGCCGAGGGCAAGAACTTCTGCGTCGGCCAGGATCTCGGCGAGCACGTCTCCGCACTCGAAGCCGACCCGGCCACAGCGATGGATACCGTCGGTGAGCACTACAACCCGGTCATCCGAGGGCTCGCCGCCCTCGAGGTGCCGATCGTCGTGGCCATCCCCGGCGCGTGCGTCGGCGCAGGTCTGGGCATCGCACTCGCCGGAGACATCCGAGTCGCCGGTACCAAGTCCTCGTTCGCGACGGCATTCACCGGTATCGCACTGGCCAGCGACTCGGGATTGAGCTACACGTTGGTCGAGGCACTGGGATCGAGTCGGGCGGCGGGTCTGATGCTGCTCGGCGACAAGGTCACAGCCGCCCAGGCCCTCGACTGGGGCCTGGTGCATCGCGTCGTCGACGACGCGGACGTTCTCGAAACAGCACGCACGCTGGCCACCTCCCTCGCGTCCGGTCCGACCCGGGCCTACAAGCAGGTCAAGTCGCTGATCGCTCGATCCGGACTGTCCGACGCACTGGACCGCGAGGCGCAGGCACAGACCGCTCTGGGACAGACGCAGGACCACAAGTCCGCCGTCGATGCCTTCCTGAACAAGACGAGAGCCTCCTTCGTCGGCATGTGAGCGGAAACTCGACCCCTGCTACGAATTTCCGCGCACGTGCGGCGAAGCCGCTCTTGTGCCCGGGGTCACTTCCAGGCATACTGGTTACCAACCGATCATTCGGTAATGAAAGTAGGACTTATGACCACGTCAAACACCCTGTCCGCCGAGACGCTGCAGGACGGGTTCGACGAGACCGTCGCCCGTGAGCAGCGCGTCGAGCCTCGCGACTGGATGCCCGACGGCTACCGCAAGTCGCTCATCCGCCAGATCGCTCAGCATGCGCACTCCGAGATCATCGGAATGCAGCCGGAGGGCAACTGGCTCACCCGCGCGCCGTCGCTGCGCCGCAAAGCGATCCTGATGGCCAAGGTGCAGGACGAAGCCGGCCACGGGCTCTACCTGTACTCCGCCGCGGAGACGCTCGGGGCAGACCGCGCCGACTTGACGGTCAAGCTCATCGAGGGCAAGCAGAAGTACTCCTCGATCTTCAACTACCCCACCCTCACGTACGCCGACGTGGGCACCATCGGCTGGCTCGTCGACGGCGCAGCGATCTGCAATCAGGTTCCTTTGTGCCGCAGCAGCTTCGGACCGTATGCGCGCGCGATGATCCGCGTCTGCAAGGAGGAATCCTTCCACCAGCGCCAGGGCTACGAACTGCTCGCGACGATGATGCGCGGCACCGACGAACAGCGCGCCATGGTTCAGGAATCCGTCAACCGCTGGTGGTGGCCGGCACTGATGATGTTCGGCCCGCCGGACGACGAGTCCCCCAACACCGAGCAGTCGATGAAGTGGGGCATCAAGCGCCACACCAACGACGAACTGCGCCAACGCTTCGTCGACATGTCGATCCCGCAGGCGAAGGCACTCGGAGTCACGTTCCCCGACCCGGACCTGAAGTGGAACGACGAGCGCAAGTCGCACGATTTCGGCGAGCCCGACTGGTCCGAGTTCATGCAGGTGATCAAGGGCAACGGAGCCTCCAACGTCGAGCGCATTGCGAACCGTCGAGCAGCCCACGACGGCGGAGCCTGGGTCCGCGAGGCCGCGACCGCATTTGCCGAAAGGAACGCAGCATCATGAGCGAGTTCACCGCAGAGGGCGGCCACGGAGCAGTGCCCACCGAGGGTGTTCCGGTCGAGCCGAAAAGGGAAGCGGTCAAGGCCGATTGGCCGTTGTACGAGGTGTTCCTACGCGGCAAGCGCGGCCTGAACCACGTACACGTCGGATCACTCCACGCTGCCGACGACCACATGGCACTTCGTCACGCTCGCGACGTCTACACCCGCCGCAACGAAGGCGTCAGCATCTGGGTGGTTCCGTCCAATTCGATCGTCGCGTCGTCGCCGTCGGAGAAGGATCCGTTCTTCGCGCCGAGTGGCGACAAGGTCTACCGCCACCCGACCTTCTACGAGATCCCCGACAACGTCCCCCACATGTGAGACCCATACTTCAAGAGGACAAGCACTCATGACCGATCACGACAGCGCCTACGAGGGCCTCGTCGACGAGGACTCGCACGGGCAGTGGGCATTCGGGACGAGCTTCGACGATCCGCTCGCCGGCGTCGATACCACCGTTCCCGACGACGTCGACCTGAAAGCTCTTGCCGCATACTGCCTCATGCTCGGTGACGATGCGCTGATCAGCTCGCAGCGCCTCGCCGAGTGGAGCACTCGCGCACCGGAGCTCGAAGAAGAAGTGGCGCTGGCCAACGTCGGCCTCGATCTGCTCGGGCAGGCCCGGCTGCTGCTGGCCCGCGCCGCGAAAGCCGATCCGACGGTGGTGCCGGTCATTTCGGCTACCTCGCCCGCACCCGCAGAGGATGCTCTCGCGTTCTTCCGCGACGACGCCGACTTCCGCAACGTTCGGCTCACCGAGCTCGACAACGGTGACTTCGCCAAATCTCAGGTGCGCCTGCTGGTGTTCTCGACGTGGCGGCTCGCTGTCTTCGCTCGCCTGCAGGAATCCCGCGATCCCGTTCTCGCCGCTGTTGCGAACAAGGGCGTCAAAGAGCTGACCTACCACCGTGACTACGCGGCTCGATGGGTCGTCACCCTCGGTTGCGGAACCGACAAATCGAAGCGACGCGTCCGCGAGGCCGTGACGCGCATCTGGCCGTACGTCTCCGAACTGTTCGTCCCGACGGACGAGGAGATCGCGCTGGCTGAGGTCGGTGTCGCCGTCGACCCACGCGACGTTCGCGAGGAGTTCGATTCCGTTCTGGCGCAGGTACTGCATGCAGCAGAATTGGATGCACCCGAGGGCAAGTCCGTCGGCACCATCGGCGGCCGAGGCGGTCGGGGTGGAATCCACACCGAGGCGTTCGGGCCGCTGATCGCCGAGATGCAGGTCGTGGCGAGGGCACATCCGGAGGGAGTCTGGTGACCACACTCGAGAAAACCGCACGCGAGATCGCCGCGACCGTCATGGACCCCGAGATGCCACTGCTCACCCTCGACGATCTCGGCGTCTTGCGTGACGTGGAGGTACGCGAGAACGGCAGTGTGCTCGTCACGATCACTCCGACGTACTCCGGATGCCCCGCGATGGCGACGATGCGCGACGACATCGCCCACAAGCTCCAGGATCACGGTTACGCGGATGTCGAGATCGTCACCAGCCTCTCCCCCGCGTGGAGTACCGATTGGATCTCCGAGGAGGGCCTGCGCAAGCTGCGCGAGACCGGTTACTCCACACCAGGACCGGCTCCCGCTCGCACCTCCGGCCCGGTTCCGTTGACCCTGACCGTGAAGCCGCGCCGAATCGACTGCCCCCAGTGCGGTTCCGCGAACACCCGCCTCACATCCGAATTCGGCGCAACGCTGTGCAAAGCCCAGTACCGGTGCGACGACTGCCTCGAGCCCTTCGACCACGTGAAGGAAATCTGATGACCGTCACTGCCGAGCCGGAACTGAAGAACCTGCGCAACAAGCCCTTTCACACCCTGACGGTTGCTGACGTCGAATCCCTCTGCGACGACGCCGTAGCCGTCACGTTCGACGTGCCCGACCACCTCACGGACGAATTCGACTTCCGCCCGGGACAATCCCTGATGCTCAGCCGCACCGTCGACGGCGTCGAACATCGCCGCTCCTACTCCATCTGCGCCCCGGCCGGCGCGCGTCCCCGCGTCGGTGTCCGTGAGGTGAGCGACGGTTTGTTCTCCTCGTGGCTGGTCCACGAGGTCAAGGCCGGCGACCGCATCGACGTCCAGGGTCCGACCGGCACCTTTCATGCGGATCCCACCCAGGCCGGTAGGCACGTCCTGATCGCGGCCGGTTCCGGCATCACACCGATGCTGTCCATCGCTGCCTCCGTTCTTGCCAACCCGGACGCCGAAGTGGTTCTGCTGTACGGCAATCGGCGGACCCGGACCGTGATGTTCGCCGAGGAGATCGCGGACCTGAAGGACCAGTACGGTAGCCGGTTCGACGTCATTCACGTCCTGTCCAGGGAGCCGCGCGAGGTCGAACTGTTCAGCGGAAGACTCGACGCCGAACGACTGCGGGAGATACTCGACACCGTCGTCGCGACACCGGACATCGACCACTTCTGGTTGTGTGGCCCGTTCGGGATGGTCACCGATGCCCAGCAGGTCCTCGCAGACCTGGGCGTGGCCAAGAGCAGCGTCCACGCCGAGCTGTTCTACGTCGACGACGTACCCCCGCCGCAGGAGACGCACCGCGAGCCGGGGATCACCGGCCCCAGCAGTGAGGTCACGATCATCCTCGACGGCCGCGAGGTGAAAGGCGCACTGCCACAGGACGAGTCGATCCTCGATTCGGCAGAGCAGCTGCGCTCGGATCTGCCGTTCGCATGCAAGGGCGGCGTGTGCGGCACGTGCCGCGCGAAGGTGACCTTCGGCGAGGTCGACATGCGCCGCAACTACGCGCTCGAGGACAACGAGGTCGACGCCGGCTTCGTGCTCACCTGCCAAACCTTCCCCGTCAGCGACACCGTCACCGTCGACTTCGACGCCTGAGACCACGAGAGAGCAATCATGACCAGCGTCTTGTCCACCCCGACCGACAGCCCCGACATCGAGCACGCCAGCCGCGACCGGATCTCGACGCTGCAGCTCGAGCGCCTGCGGTGGTCGCTGCAGCACGCCTACGACAACGTGGCGCACTACACGAAGGCGTTCGACGATGCCGGTGTACATCCGAGCGATCTGAAGGACCTGAGCGATCTGGCGAAGTTCCCCTTCACGTCCAAGCAGGACCTGCGGGCGAACTACCCGTTCGGCATGTTCGCCGTGCCGCAGAACCAGGTCTCACGCATTCACGCGTCCTCGGGCACCACCGGGCGACCCACCGTCGTCGGCTACACCGCCAAGGACATCGACAACTGGGCCGATCTCATCGCCCGCAGCCTTCGCGCGGGTGGCGTCAAGCCCTCCGACAAGGTGCACGTGGCCTACGGATACGGGCTCTTCACCGGCGGCCTCGGTGCCCACTACGGCGCAGAACGGCTGGGCTGCACGGTCATTCCGATGTCCGGTGGCATGACCGATCGACAGATCCAACTGATCCAGGACTTCGAGCCCGACGCCATCCTGGTCACCCCGTCCTACATGCTGACGATCGTCGACGCCATGGTGAAGAAGGGTATCGACCCCGCCTCGACGTCTCTGACGACCGGAGTGTTCGGTGCCGAGCCGTGGACCGAGGAGATGCGCACCGAAATCGAGAACACTCTGGCGATGGATGCCGTCGACATCTACGGCCTGTCCGAGGTGATGGGACCGGGTGTGGCGATGGAATGCGTCGAAACCAAGGACGGACTCCACATCTGGGAGGATCATTTCTACCCGGAGATCATCGACCCGGTGACCGGCGAAGTCCTGCCCGACGGCGAGGAGGGTGAATTGGTGTTCACGTCCCTGACCAAGGAAGCGATGCCGATCGTGCGGTACCGCACCCGGGATCTGACGCGTCTACTGCCGGGCACGGCCCGCACGATGCGTCGGATGCAGAAGGTCACCGGCCGTACCGACGACATGATCATCCTGCGCGGCGTCAACCTGTTCCCGACGCAGATCGAGGAGCTCATTCTGGGT
Source organism: Rhodococcus sp. ARC_M12 (assembly GCF_022810385.1). Classification (NCBI taxonomy): domain Bacteria; kingdom Bacillati; phylum Actinomycetota; class Actinomycetes; order Mycobacteriales; family Nocardiaceae; genus Rhodococcus; species Rhodococcus sp. ARC_M12. Next base: position 169,645 of record NZ_JALGQI010000004.1, read on the forward strand.
GTCCCCGCGCTCGCACCACAGTTCCAGTGCGTGCTCGATCGCGCAGGCCGAATGGACAACCTGACGGTGCGGGTGGAGGCCAGACCCGATGTGCCGTCCGATCAGTACGCCGTTCTGGGCGTGACGCTGCAGAAGCTGGTCAAGAACCGGATCGGTGTGACGGTGAACGTCGACGTACTGCCGCAGGCCGCGTTGGAGCGTTCGATCGGTAAGGCCCGCAGGCTGATCGACAATCGCCCGGCCGTATGACATGAGCCCGGTGGCACAGGATTTCGAGCAATGGCGCGAGAACGTCTCGACGGCGTTCGTGCCGCTCGACGCTGTGTCCACCGGGCAGTCTCCGTTCCAGGGCACCCTGGTGTCGTCGACGTTGGGTTCGCTGCAACTGAGCGAGGTCGCGGGCCGCGAGGTGGACGTCCGCCGCACACGCGCCACCATCAAGCGTGCCGATCCCGGCCTGATCAAGGTCGGCCTGCAATTGACCGGCTGTGGCACGCTGGTACAGAACGACCGAGAGGCCGTGCTGGAGCCGGGCGACTTCGCGGTGTACGACACCAGCGCCCCGTACGATCTGCATTTCGTCGGGGACTTCGAGATGTTCGTGGTGATGTTCCCGCGCGACGCGCTGCGCATCGATTCCCGTGAGTTGACGACCGTTGCGGCGCGGCGCATCGAGGGCGATCACGGCGTCGGCGCGCTTGTTTCGCCGTTTCTGTTCAATTTGCGCCGCAACGCCGCCGACGGAACTCTGCCGTCGACGCCGATGCTGGAGAACGCCGTCCTCGATCTGCTCTGCGCCGCTCTCGACGACGTAGCTCCCCACGAAGCACCGGGTTCGACACTGTTGATCGAGGCCAAGAGTCTCGTCGAGTCGCAACTGTCCGATCCCACGCTGTCTACGGCGTCGATCGCTGCGCGACTGCATATTTCGACGCGCTACTTGCAGAAGTTGTTCGAGTCCGACGGCCGCACGGTGGCCGGTTGGATCAGATCACGACGACTCGACCGATGCCACCGCGAACTCCGGGATCCACGCTTCACCGCGGACAGTATCGGAACCATCTGTGCGCGTAACGGTTTGATCGATTCCTCGAACTTCTCGAAGCTGTTCAAGGAGACGTACGGAGTGTCGCCGCGCGAGTATCGCGTCGGGTGAGGGCAGAGGTCGCCCTCACCCGACTACGAGTCACCTCCCGAGGATCAGATCCGAGGCCCGCTCACCCACCATGATCGACGGCGCGTTGGTGTTGCCCGACGGCACCGTGGGCATGATCGACGCGTCCGCGACCCGCAGCCCCTCGACGCCGCGAACCCGAAGGTCTCCTCCGACAACGGCATCGGCGTCCGACTCGGCTCCCATCTTGCAGGTGCCGACCTGGTGGTGGTACGTACCGGCGGTCTGTCGGACGTAGGCCCGCAGGTCGTCGCGAGTACGCGCACCCGGTCCCGGAACCACCTCCGCTTTGCGCCACGGAGCGAACGCGTCGGATGCTCCGATCTCGCGGCAGATCTCCACCGCGTCGACCATCGCTTCGAGGTCGTACGGATCGGCCAGGATGTTCGGATCCGCCAGTGGCAGTTCACTCGGGTCCGTGGACGCCAACCGCAGGGTCCCCCGCGAGCGGGGAGCGACGATCCCAGGTGCGATGGTGTAACCGTTCTCGGGCACCGGGTATCCGTCTGCCGGATACGGAATGTGCATGAACAGGGGCTGCAGATCGGGTGCAGCACCGGACCATCCGGTGCTGCGTGCATACAGCTGCGCCTCGAGCAGATTGTTGGTGCCGGCGGCGAGCGGCTCGAGCGACTCGTAGATGTTGCTCAGCAGCAAATGGTCGTGCAGGTTCTCGCCGACGCCCGGCAGGTCGACGACTGTGTCGATTCCCAGTTCGGCCAGGTGCCCGGAAGGCCCGATTCCACTGAGCATCAACGTCTTCGGTGAGCCGAGAGCTCCGCCGCACAGAATCACCTCGTGATCGGCGAACGCACGCTCGAGCTCGGAACCGCCCCGGCTGAACTCGATTCCCACCGCTCGGCCGTTCTCGAGCACCACCCGGTGGACGAGCGCTCCGGTGGTGAAGGTCAGTCCAGGGTTGTCGAGCACCGGGCCGACGAAGCTCTTCCACGCGCTCATCCGCTCGCCGTCGCGGGTGGTGGTGTGGTTGTAGCCCGCACCGACCATCTCGTCGGCGTTGAAGTCGTCGATGAGCTTGTGCCCGTGCTCGACGGCCGCGTCGACGAAGGCTGCCGCCAGCGGATGCGGGGTACCCATGATGGACACCGGTAGTGGCCCGTCGCCGCCGTGGAATTCGTTGGCACCGAGTTCGTGTGACTCCGAACGCTTGAACAGCGGCAGCACGTTCTCCCACGACCATCCGGCGTCACCGCTGGCCGATGCCCACCCGTCGTAATCGCTGGAATGCCCACGTACGTAGATCATTCCGTTGAGAGACGAGCTGCCACCGAGGACGCGTCCGCGTGGCCAGAAGATTCGCCGATCGTTGGCGTGCTTCTGCGGGGTGGTGAACAGTCCCCAGTCCTGCGGTCCGCCCAACAGCGTCGGCCAGCCCTGCGGTGAGTGGATCGCCGGATCGGTGTCCACGGGACCGGCCTCGATCACGTGGACGGTGTGTCCCGCGTCGAGGAGCCTTCTGGCGATGACGCTCCCGGCTGATCCTGCTCCCACTACGATGTAATCCGTCGACATGCGCTGCCTCTTTCTGTTGTGACCGTCGACACAACAGTGGCCGAATCCGCGTGCACAAACATGTCGCTGTGCGCACACATTCTGGGTCAGATGCGCACCCGATCAGATTTCGGGCCAGACGGGGTTGCGGTAGACCTCCACACCCCCCACGACAGTCGAGACAACCGCAATCGATGGAATATCGTGCGGATCCATCACGGTCAGGTCACCGTCCAGAATGCACAGATCGGCCACTTTTCCCGGTTCGAGTGAGCCCTTCCATTCATCGGCGAAGTCCTGCCACGCAGGATTGATCGTGTACGTGCGGATGGCGTCGGCCACACCGATCGTCTGTTCCGGCCCACTGACTTTGCCCGACGCCCGGCTCTCCCGCAGCATCATCGTCGAAATGCCTTGACGCCAGTCCGGAGTAGTGACCGGCGCATCGGACGAGCTCATCAACGCGACGCCCGATTCGACGGCACTTCTGTACGGCCACTCGTAGGCCGCTCTCTCGACCCCGACGACGCCCTCCTCCAAGTCGGCGATCGTCCATTTGATCGTGGGATTCATGTTGACGCCGATGTTGTGTTCGGCGAGACGAGCAAGAGTCTGCGCACTGATGAAATCTCCGTGGATGAGGTAGTGGCGCGCGTCCTCACGCGGATGAGACGATTGAGCCGCGATCAACGCGTCGGCGACCGTATCGATGGCTCGATCACCGGTGACGTGCACGCCGATCTGATGACCCGCCTCGTGCCCGATCCGAATCATCTCGGTCACCTCGTGCACCCGACGCTCATCGGTGTCGCCGCCCACACAGAGTGATCCGCACCCTCCGCCGACGTACTCCTCGTGCATCCATGCCGTCTTGCTGGGCGGAATACCGTCAGCGAACACCTTCACACCGAGAATCCGAAACGTGCGCGGATCCGTGGTCGACGGCGGTTCGATGCAGCTGAGGTTCTTTTCGAATTCCGCTGCTGTTCCGCTCATTCCAGCCGGCAGCATCAGTGCCGAGACTCGAATTCCGAGCTCTCCTGCCGCGGCGAGGTCGGCGTATATCGACAGACCTTCCTCACCCATCGCACCGCCTGCCAAATCTTCGCCGCCAGGCCCGAGGGCCGGGTCGGTAAAGCTGGTTATCCCTTCTCGCTGCAGAATGGAGATCGCGGATCGGACTGCTTCTGTTCGCCGTTCGCGGGTGAGCTTCGGTAGTGCCGACTGAACAAGACTCTGCGCACCCTCCTGCAGGATGCCGATCAGTCGGCCCGATGAGTCCGTCGGCATCACTCCACCGTCCGGTACCGTCGTCTTCTCGTCGATTCCGGCGCGCTCGAGCGCGACTGTGTTCACCCACGAGACGTGCCGGGAGAAGTCCTGCAGAAACACCGGGTTGTCGGGCGAGACAGCGTCCAGATCGAATCGCGTCGGCCGTACTGCGGAGTCGGCCACGCACTCACCGAGATACCCCTCGTCCCAACCTGTTCCGACAATCCACTCGCCGGGCACCGCTTTTGCAACGGCGGCGGCCACAGCGTCGACCACGTCCGTGATCGATCGAACGGTCGGAAAGCTCAGGTCGAGCGACAGCGGTGGCGTATCGAGACCGAAGGCCACCGCATGCAGGTGAGAATCGTTGATGCCCGGCAGAACGGTCTTGCCCGCCAGATCGATTGTCACAGTCTGTGGCCCGACGAAGATCTCCATGTCGGCGTCGGTTCCGAAGGCCAATATCACGCCGTCGGCGATCGCGAGTGCACTCGCGATCGTGAAGTCTGCATCCACGACGAACACTACGCCGTTACGGTAGACGATGTCTGCTGCAGTCATTGTTGTCTCCTCGATTGCGGAATCAGAAAGCTACAGGTGCCATTGCGACAATCATGAGAATGGAACCGCCCACGGCCCGACGGCCCGCGCGATTCTTGTGAAACATGTTCAGCGTCAGACCGATCCAAGTCACGAGCAGGGCCGGCACGACGAGACTCGGATCGAGACCTACGCCATGCCGATGCACCGGCGCTGCCGATATCGCCTCAGGTACCGAATGGACATGGATCGAGGGCGTCAGCAACAGCAGGACCGCCATACAGGTCAGATCGACCACGCACAGACCCGACTGCGACGGACGCGAAACGCCCTCGGTCACGTACAGAGCCGCCATGATGAGGACAAGACTCGCTGGAATCGCGATGGACGCATCCATGCCGAACACCACCATGGCGGCCATGACGGTGCCCATGCACAGGTGAGCCCACCGGACCCGCCCCGTGTGGTTGCGGCGTCCGATCAGGGGCAGCACCGCACCCACCGCACCGAGTGCCATCAGCACCGTCATGACCATCGGTGTCAGGCCGTCGGCTCGAGATCTCGAGCACGAGATCCGGTCATCCGAGCTACGAGGATCCCGCCGACGAAGAACACGGCAACGACGATCAACAGCAGGGCGGCGAGCACTGCCGAACCGCCGATGAGCAGCGTGAAGTTGTCCAACACGAGGGCCAGGATCGCCACCAGCCCCACGGTTCCCAGGGCCGGTGCGACAACGGTGTGCCAGGTGCGGGTATCCACGGTCGATCGACGGAAGAACGCGATGATCGCGCAGCCGGTGAGGATCATCAGAACCAGAATGCTCACGGTGGCCAGTCCGGACATCCAGGTGAACAGTTCCAACACCGGGTCTGCACCTGCCAATGCGAAGACCACGAGAACCACAGCTGCCGAGACGGTCTGGAACAGCGATCCCATGTGCGGGGAGCCGTGCCGAGAGTGGGTGCGTGCCAACATCGACGGGGCGACGCCCTTGCGGGCCAGTGCGAAGACGTATCGGCCGATCGCGTTGTGGAACGCCAGGAGTGCGGCGAAGAGACTGGTGACCAACATGATTTCCATGATGTCCGCAGACATGGGCCCCAGGTATTGGGCGGCAGCGGCGAAGGTCAGCCCCGCGGTGTCGTCGGCAGCGGCCTGCGCGACGGACGCACTGCCGAAGGCGAGCACGACGGCCCAACTCGACACCGCGTACACCAGTCCGATGGTCACGACAGCGGCGTAGGTCGCGATCGGAACGGTCCGCGTGGGGTTACGTGCCTCCTCGCCGTAGATCGCGGTGGCCTCGAATCCGATGAACGAGGCGATGGCGAACATCAGGGCGATTCCCGGAGATCCGCTGAAGAAGGCCGAGGGAGTGAACGATTCGACGTCGATGCCGGCGGCACCGCCCTTGGCGAACACCGCGACCGACAGGATCACGATGATGCCGATCTCGAGCACCAGCAGGACCCCGAGCACCTTGGCACCGAGATCGATGCTGCGGTAGCCGAGCAGCGCCACGATCGCGACGAGACCGAGCGCCCACAACCACCACGGCAGGTCGGGTCCGCCGTACTTCACGACCAGGCTGTCGACGGTCGACGCGGCGAGGCCGTAGATCCCCGCTTGAATAGCGGTGTACGTCAACAGCGCCAGACCCGCAGCGCCGAGGCCCATGGTTCGGCCGAGCCCTTTCTCCACGTAGGCGTAGAACGCACCGGTGTCCACCATATGACGGCTCATGGCCGCGTACCCGACGCTGAAGATCAGCAGGACGATCGCCGCGACGATGTAGGCGAGTGGGGCACCTGCACCGTTGCCGGTGGCGATCATGACCGGCAGAGCCCCACCGATGGCGGTCAGTGGCGCGGCAGCGGCGATGACCAGGAACACGATTCCGACGACACCGATGGATCCACGCAGTGCGCCGGCCGTCGAATTCGGTTGGCTGTCAGACATTCTGCTCACCGCTCTCGCAGCTCGTGGCGGTGCAGTGCGCGGACGTGGTTCTCGGCACATCGAGGGTGGGGTTGCGATCGAAGAATCCTGAAGGCTTCAGTTTGAAGCCGGTGTAGTCCACCGGCATGATCGGCCAGTCCTCGGGGCGCGGGAAGTGGGTGAGCCCGAAGGTGTGCCACAGCACGATGTCCTCGTCGACGAGGCTGCGGTCTGCTTCGACGAACGCGGGCAGACCCGCTCCCCCATGATGCTGGTTGACGAAATCGCCTGCGGCATAACGTTCGTTTCGATCGAACTGCGTCACCCAGAGATGCTTGGTGGCGAACGTGGCGCGTCGGGCGATCGACGAGTTGTCGTCGGCGAGAAGCAGCGGCTGACCTTCGGGGTGCAGCGTGTATCCGACGGGCTTTCCGAGCCGGCTCATCGAGGTCGGATTGGTGACGTGCCAGACGCGCCCGACCCTGCCGTCGGCGATGCGTTGCGCCTCGGCTTCGGTGGCGAGCGGGGTGTGTTGCAGAGCAAAGGCATTGCCGTGCAGGTTGTCCGGGCCCATCGGCACTCGGCGGGTCTCGATCTCCTCGACGGAGTTGCCGATGCCGTCGACCATCATGTCGAGTCGCGCACTGAACAGGTGCTGGTGGCACGGCGCTCCGAGCCCCGGGGCGATCTCTGTCGCGTAGGGGTAGTCACCACCGGGATGCCCGGACGTGAACACGATTCCTGTTGCCTTGACCTCGAATTCGATGGTGCCGTCGAGGTACAGGTACCAGAAGAAGCCGTAGTCGTAGTTGCCGATGGTGGTGAAGAAGGAGATCACGAGTCGGCGCTGGCGGCGGGTCTCCTGCGAGCCCGACCACAGATCGGTGTGCTTCCACAGCACCCCGAAGTCCTCCTCGTGCATGCACACGGCATTGGTCAGCGTTTTCGGATTGCCGAATTCGTCGGCGATCACGGCATCGAAGTACGTGATGTCTCCGACGCAGTCGCAGCCGAGTTCGAGTGAGTTCGCGTACCGTCCCACCAGGTACTCACCGGTGTCGAAGTAGTTCTGCCACGACCGTACCGGCGACGGATCACCATAGGGCACAACCATTTCAGCGATCGAGGCGCGGTGGATGATCGGACGCACGGCACCCCCGTCCTCGAAGCCGATCTGGTGCAGCACCAGACCTTCACGCACGTCGAAGCCGACTCTGAACGACCACTTCTCCCAGTCGACGCGATTGCCTCGAACCGTGAAGCTCGGACCGTCGGGTTGGGTGATCTCGATCGGCTTCTGCGTGGTACGCAGCGGGCCGGTGACGGACAGATCGTCGAAATTGCCCGACTCCTCCGGGATCGGAACCGCACCCAGGTCGACGACCTTGTCCACCGTCCGATTCATCACGTCGACGAACGCGACCAGACCGTCGATGGGATGTGCCCAGGCATGATCGGTGGGGTAGTCCTGACGAAATGCCAAGCCGCGCAGTATGCGTCGACCATGCTCACCCGGGTAGTCGAACACCCCGGCAGACAACGGCGCAACTCGAACGTCGGCTACGTCCAGTCCACGGGCAGCCAACGCGGCGAGCCAGTCCGGGTCGGTGGAGAGCACACTTTCGACGAGCTCGAATTCCTCGTCGAGCACCGGCATCTGGCCGTCACGGATCGCGTCGAGCCGAGTGGAAGCGATCACCTCGCGGTCGTCCAGCGATACCAGAAGGTCGACGGCATCGGGTGTAGAGATGTCGTGCAACAGCACCCGAAAGGCACGTCGGGTGGTCGGTTCGGCGACGTACAACTCGGCCTTGTCCGGTTCGTCGAGTCCGACGTAGACGAACCTGGTTGCGGCCGTGACGAATCCGGCGGCGTCGACGATGGCGCGAACCTGGGCGATCTCGTCTTCGGTGGGCAAGGACAAGGCGTGGTCGATTGCGTGGGGCGTGAGGGTTGGCATGGGTGTTCCTCGCGGTGTCGGGTATTGGTTCTACAGACGTTGAATAAAGAAGACATGCGGAAGGGATGCGAGCAGCCCGCACACGGGGTGGCTACAGCTGAGCTATGAACCGATCGAGCATCTCGAACTGCCGGTCGGCAGTGGTGTCATCGGGGGTGAGCACGCCGAGAATCTGCATGCCCATCATCATGTTGAGCAACATTTCGACGGCGAGATCGACATCGAAATCGCCGGCGTCACCTTCCGCGCGGGCCTGCTCGAGAAACTCCGCCATCCGCGTCCGCCACGACACCAGGGATCGATGGTTCGTATCGTCCATGTGCTCGTCGTACATCGCGCGCTGCCACAGCGACACTGCAATTCTCGCCTCGAGCAGCGTCTCTGCGGTCGTCGGCATCACTTCTCGACAGAAGATGCGCAGGGCATCGAATCCTGTTGCATCACCGAGAGCTTCGTCGATTCGGCGGTTCGTTGCCTCGAAGACGTGCTCGAATGCAGTTCGGAGAATCTCGTCCTTGCCCGCGAAGTAGTGGCTCAGAGCACCGTTCGTGTATCCCGCCTCGGTCGCGATGTCCCGCATGTTCGCGGCATCGATCCCCCTGGCAGCGATCAAACGCCAGGTTGCCGCGGTGATCGCGCGGCGGCGTTCGTCGTGATCCACGAGCTTCGGCACAGCCCTACGGTAGCGGCTCCCTGCTCGGACCTAGGGTTCGGGCATCGTCATCATCGCCTTCCGATTCGCTCGAACGTTGCTCTACGTCCGTTGAACTAAATCTTGCGACCTGTTCGTTACGGATCGCGTGTCCTTCGGTAAACACCGCGTTACCCCAGGTGAGTGGAACTTCGACCCCTGCTACTAAGTTCCGCTCACCTGCGTCAGCTCCTCACCTGCGAAGCTCTACAGAACTATCGTGACGACCTTCTCCTCGGTGTTGGCCTCGATGCCCGCCCAACCGAGTTCGCGACCCGTGCCGCTGGACTTCATACCGCCCCAGGGCAGTGCGGGATCGATTGCGGCCCAACCGTTCACCCACACCGCTCCGGAGCGCACCCGAGCCGCGAGAGTGTGGGCGCGCGAGACGTCACGGGTCCAGATGCTCGCGGCAAGTCCGTATACCGTGCCGTTGGCGATGGCGATGGCCTCGCCGGCCGTGTCGAACGGAATCACCGTTCCGACCGGCCCGAAGATCTCCTCCTGGGCGATCTTCATGTCGTTGTTCGCGTCGGCGAAGATCGTCGGCTCGACGAAGTACCCGGCACCGTCGGGACGGCCGCCACCGGCTGCCACACGCGCTCCGCCGTCGCGTCCGGACTGGATGTACCCCAGGACGCTGTCGCGCTGCTTCGCGTTGACCAGTGCACCCATCGTCGTCGATGGATCGAAGGGATCGCCCAGAACCTGAGCCGACGCCGCAGCGGCCAAGCCGTCGACCACCTGCGAGTACAGCGTGCGGTGCACCAGCACTCGCGTGCCGGCGGCGCACACCTGGCCCTGATTGAAGAACAGTCCCATCGCGGTCCCGTTGATCGCCGCTTCGAGATCCGCGTCCTCGAGAATGATCTGCGGGGACTTGCCGCCGAGCTCGAGAGTTGTTCGCTTGAACGTGTCGGCAGCTTTCTTCGCGATGAGCTTGCCGACCCGCGGGCTTCCGGTGAAGCTGATCTTGTCGACGTCCGGATGTCCGACCAAGGCGTCGCCCGTCATCTCGCCCAGACCTGGAACGACGTTGACGACTCCGGCAGGTACGCCCGCCTCGTCGATCAGACGAGCCAGATGCAGGATGGACAGCGGGGCGTCCTCCGGTGGCTTGACAACGACGGTGTTTCCGGTGGCCAGCGCAGGCGCGAGTTTCCATGCCGCGATCATCAGCGGGGTGTTCCAGGGGACGATCATGCCGATCACACCAACGGGCTCACGGACGGTATAGGAGTGCGTCGGCTGCCCGAAGTAGCCTGCCGTCGGGATGGAGCTTCCGGTGATTTTGTCGGCCCAGCCGGCGAAGTGTCGGAAAGTGGCTGCGGCATTGGGAATGTCGAGCATGGCCGGCTGGCCGACCGGCTTACCGACGTCGAGGGCTTCGAGGCGAGCGAGGAGATCGCCGTCGCGCTCGATCAGATCGGCAATTCGGTTGAGCAGCTGACCGCGGACCACTCCGGGCGTCGCACCCCATTCGCCGCCGAGCTGGGCGCGAGCCGCTCGCACCGCAGCATCGACGTCCGATGCCGTGGCAGCAGCTACCTCGGCCAGTGGCTGTTCGGTGGTGGGGTTGATGTCGGTGAAGGTGCCTCCGTCGGATGCACCGCGCCACTGGCCCGCGATGTAGAGCTCGGTGGCGGTGCCGGTCGGCAACGACGGTGCGGCCGATTCTTGAACTGCGGTCATATTTCCAAGCTCCTTCTCGGGTGCCGATCGCGGCACCTGTCGCGTGTCCGGTCCAGACTGCGCCCGGACAGGCAAGAAGGTCTTGTGTGATCGCGCACACATTGTGCGACAGATGCGCACCGTCCTCCAGCCGATGCGGCGGCTGGATTCGTCGAACAGCCCGGCTCAGATCCCGAGCGACCCCGCCAACGTCGGCCAACTCTTGGGCAACTGGTCCACCCAGTACGGCCACGAGTGGGTTCCGGTCTCGGTGAAGTCGAAGGTGGCGGGAATGTTCAGCTGATTCAGACGATCGGCCAGTCGATGGGTGCAGTAGTTCGCCCCCACCTCGATGATTCCGCCGATCACCACCACGTCCAAAGCTTCTACGGTATCGAAACTTTCGTACCGCCCCGGCGCTCCTGTGCCCACCGACACGTACACGTCGGTGCCGCGCAGGCTCTCGGCATTGACGACCGAATCGTGCTCCACCCAGGCAGGATCGAGCGGGCCGCCCCACATGTTGTCGGCATTTCCGCCGAATGCTCCGACGATCGCGCGAATACTCGCCTGGCCCAACGGCTCCGACGACGCGAAGCAACCGCTGTACGACGCCACCCCGGAGTAGAGGTCCGGGTTACGAGCGGCCAGCATCATGGCCGACTGCGCTCCCATCGACAGTCCCGCGATCGCGTTGCGTCCGTTCCCGTCCACGGCTGCGTCGATCAGCGGCGGGAGCTCCTCGGTCAGGAACGTCTCCCACTGGTATCGGCCGAGCTTCGGATCGTCCCGTTGCCAGTCGGTGTAGAAGCTGCCCGGGCCGGCCAGCGGTAGTACGACGTTCACGTTCTTGTCGGCGAAGAATTCGGCCGCTCCACCCTTGCGTAGCCACATGCTGTTGTTCGGGTCTTCCTCACCGATTCCGCTGAGCATGTACAGCGTCGGCCGTGAGCCGGTCTGCACTGCCGGGGTGAGTACCTGGACGTCGACGACGGCACCCATGGCCGGCGATTCGACACTCAGAGTCCGCAGGGTGTCCGACGCGATCGACGTGTCGACGATCCGGGCGACAGGGGCATCGGGAGCGGCGGTCGCCACGGCCGTCGAGGACAAGGTCAAGGCTGCGACGACGACGAACGGGGTGAAGATGCGTCGACGACGCATGGCGATCCTCTCGGGGTTTGTCACAGTAAACGGGGAATCGACATGGAGCATTGCACAGCAACCAACCGGATGGAACGCCGAATACGCGAAGAAGAAATCCGGACCGACCGGCACTATGACAACCCCGCGTCGTACGGGCATTCCCCTTGCTTTCGAACGCTTTTCGGGCATCGAATCGGCGACGACCGATCGATTAGTCCTCTAATAGTTAGTGCACGAAGAAGTTCACGTAGCCTGGTCCCCGTGACCACCACCGAAGATCCGCTCGCGCTCGATCGCCAGGTCTGCTTCGCGCTCGCCGTCGCCAACCGTGCGGTGCTCGCGGTGTATCGGCCATTGCTCGAGCCGATGGGACTGACGCATCCGCAGTATTTGGTGATGTTGGCTCTGTGGGGAGAGTCGCCGATGTCGGTCAAAGCCATCGGATCGGCACTGCAACTCGACTCCCCCACCCTCTCGCCACTTCTCAAGCGTCTGGAATCGATGGGGCTGCTCACCCGCAATCGAAGCGTCGCGGACGAGCGCGTCCTGCTTGTCTCCCTCACCCCGGCCGGAGCCGCGCTGCGGACCGAGGCCGAAAAAATCCCACCCGCCGTCGTGTCGAAGCTCGGAGCGTCACTCGCCGAACTCGACGATCTACGACGCGTCCTCACCCGCGTCAACGACGCCGCCATCGCAGCAGGAGCACTGTCATGAACAAGAACCGCACCCGTCCGTCCCCCGGCCAATGGCTGGGGTACGCCGTCCTCGGCCGCAAACTCCCCGACGAGATGCAGGATTGGGTTCGACGCGACCTCGTCGGGCCGGGAGCGACGCCGCGTCACATCCTGCGGTCGATGATTCCGTTCCTGCCGATCTTCATCGGATTCTTCGTTCTCTTCCCCGGCGCCATCTGGCTACGCGCCTCGATGGTGTTGCTCAGCCTGCTGCTCGCGCTGTTCTACACGGCGGCCTACATGGACCAGAACCGCGCCCGGCGCCTCGAGATCCACGGGCTGCCGGCCGATCTGAAGAGCCCGAAGAAGATGGCCGAGATGGAACGCGAGCGAGAGGCCTACCGCCGCAATCACTGAGTGCCGCCACCCCCGAGGGCACTCGATGTCACGTTCGGTGGACTTTTCGGGGGTCGATGTCACATTTGGTGGACTCGGCCGGGGGTAGGTCAGGACGGCGGTCGACCGTTGTTGCTCAGTCCGGCGGTGAAGTCGTCGATGATCATCGAGGCCAGGTCCCGGGTTTTGCGGTTGGAGTTCTGCGACAGTTCGGTCAGTTGGGTGAAGGCCGCGTCCGAGTCGATGCGATACACCGACATCAGGATTCCCACTGCCCGGCCGATCGTTCCGCGGGTGTCGAGGGCTGCCCGCAGGGTCGAGGCCTGGTTACCGCTTTCGACGAGGATCTGCTCGCGCATACGGGAGAGTTCGAGGTGTACCCGCACGCGGGCCACGAGTTCTCGATCCTGGAACGGCTTGACGATGTAGTCGTCGGCACCGCGGCCCAGGCCGTCGAGCACGAAGTCGGTTCCGGCTCGCGCGGTCAACAGGATCACCGGCACACGCTGCAGATCGGTGTCACGGCGGATGTCGTCGACCAGGTCAAGGCCACTGCGCCCGGGGAGCATGACGTCGGTCAACACAATTCCCGGTGGCGTCGATCGAGCCAGGTCGAGTGCGATCTCGATATCGCCTGCGGTGGCGACCGTCCATCCTTCGCCGGTCAGTAGTCGCACGAGGTAGTCGCGCATGTCGACGTTGTCTTCGACGAGCAGGATGTCCGCTCGACCAGTAGTCGCCGTCGTCGATTCGTGGGCGGAAAAGATCGCGGACACCGAATCGGTGGGTGTTGCCGATCGTTCGACCCTCGTAGCGGCCTCGACGGGCACCCGCGGCACGACCACGGTGAACGTGCTCCCGACGGCCTCCTCGCTCTCCACGTCGATGCGCCCGTTCAAGGCCGTGATCAGGTCCGATACCAGCGCGAGGCCGATGCCGAATCCTTCGATACTGCGTGCGTCCGCGTGCTCGACTCGGTGGAACCGATCGAATATGAGCGACAGCTCGTCGGCGGGAATCCCCAGCCCGGTATCGGCGACCACGAGGCGGACGGTGTCGTTCTCGGCGTTCAGCCGCACCGATACCCGACCGGACGGGGTGTACTTGACGGCATTCGCGACCAGATTGAACACGATCTTCGACCACATCTCACCGTCGGTGAGCACGACGACGTTCTCGGGCGTATCGACGACGAGCTCGAGACCACTGTCCGACGCCACCGCCGCGAACAGCGTCGCGCAGTCGCGCGTCACCGCGGTGAGGTCGGTGGGTTCGAGTCGAGCCTCGAGTCGGCCCGCATCGGCAGTGACGACATCCAACAGATCGTCGACGAGTCGGCGCAGTCGCACCGCTGCGCGATGGACGACGTCGAGGGACTGCCGATCGGGTTCGCTCAACTGCGAGGACGCACTCTCGCGCACCGAGTCCAGTGGTCCGGCGAGCAGGGTCAGCGGCGTTCGGAACTCGTGGCCCACGGTCTCGAGCAACCGCGACTTCGCCGTATCTGCCTCGGCCAGCGCCACGACGCGTCGCCGCTCCATCTCGAAGGCCTGCGAGGCGGTCAGCGCAGTCGATACGCGTTCGGCCACCACTCCGCAGAACGACACGATCGAGTCGTCGACGACGCGATGTCCGTTGACACCGATCAGCAGGGCCCCGACCGGCTCGATCCGGCCCGCCATCTTCAGCGGCGTCACGACCGCTCGCGGCACGTTACCGACGACCTCCGTGACCTCGCAGGGGACCGCTCCGTCGACCACCCGAACCACGTCTGCGTACTCCCACGTCGACGCCTCGCAGCCGGTGTCGCCGCTCGTGGCGATGTGTGTCAGCCGACCGTTCTCGGCCAGGTCCTCGCGCAGATAGGCCGCTACCAGCGGGAACTCACGGGGTTCGCTTCCGAGAACTTCCACGGCGGCGCGGGCGATGCCCGGTGGGCCGGTCCCGTCGCCCATGTCGAGCGACCCGAGCCGGAGCAACGCGTGCATCCGGCGTTCGCCCAGTACCTGCATCGTCACCTCGGTGGTGGCGACGAACACCCCGAGGACTGTCCGATTCGGACCGAAAATCGGACTGTACGAGAATGTCCAGTACGTCTCCTCGAGGTAGCCGTATCGCTCCAGGACGAACATCTGCCGAACACCGTGCACCGGCTCGCGACCATCCACCACCTGCGCGCACAGTCCGCCGACGTAGTCCCACATCTCGGACCAACAGTCACTGGCACGCTGACCTGCAGCCTCGGGGAACTTCGCCCCGAGAAAGTTCGTGTAGGCGTGATTGAAGATCTGCACCAGATGCGGACCCCACCAGATCAGCATCGGGATTGTCGACGGCATGACTGTGCGCACGGCCGTCACCAGCTCGTACGGCCACTGGTCCACCGGCCCCAATTCGGTCGCCGTCCAGTCCAGCTCCCGGAACGTGGCGTCGGTAGCGTCGTCACCCGGAAACAGCTCGACAGGGCGGGCCGAACCGTCGTCGGGTCGTGCGGAGTTCATTGCCTCGTCCTTCGTAACCAGCGTTCCGCGGGAGTTCGGCGGTCGCAATCTCGGCATCGATAGTAGCCGAGCGCCAGGTATGCAGGCGTTTCGCTCATCCTCAGCGGGGGTACTGGGGCGAGCATGCCCTCCTCATCAAGTCTCCCGTACCCCCTGGGCGTCTCGCGTCTGTCGAACGACGGCGCAAACCTTGCCGTCTACTCGGAAACTGCGGACTCCGTGTCCGTGGTCGTACTGAACGACGACGGAACAGAGCGCAGTACAACGCCATTGACTCTGCGCACCGGTCACGTCTTCCACGATCTGGTTCCCGACGTGACGCCCGGTTCGCGGTACGGGCTACGCGTCGACGGCCCGTGGGATCCCGCGTCGGGACTGCGGCACAACGCGGCGAAGTTGCTGCTCGACCCGTACGCCACCGCCGTCACCGGCCAGGTCGACTGGAACGAGGCAGTCTTCTCGCATCTGCACGACGAGCCGGAGACCCGCAACGACGAGGACTCGGCCCCATACATGCCGTATTCCATTGCCGTGCAATCGAATTTTGATTGGGAGGACGACGAGTCGCCGCGGACACCGCTGGATCGAACCGTCGTCTACGAAGTGCATGTGAAGGGCTTCACCGCTACCAATCCCGATGTGCCCGAAGAGATTCGCGGTACCTATGCCGGCTTGGCCCACCCGGCCGCCATCTCCCATCTGAAGCGTATCGGGGTCACGGCAGTGGAGTTGCTGCCGATCCACCAGTTCGTCCAGGATTCGCACCTGCTCGAAGAGGGGCGACGGAACTACTGGGGCTACAACTCGGTCGGCTTCTTCGCGCCGCACAACGAATACAGCAGCAGCGGCGACACCGGCGGCCAGGTGGACGAGTTCAAGGCATTGGTCAAAGCTATGCACGACAACGGCATCGAGGTCATTCTCGACGTCGTCTACAACCACACCGCCGAGGGCAACCATCTCGGACCGACTCTCTCGCTCAAGGGAATCGACAACGGCTCGCACTACCGACTGGTCGACGACGACCGAAGTGCGTACTACGACACCACCGGCACCGGCAACAGCCTGAACGTCGGTCACCCCGCGGCCCTGGCACTGATCCTGGACTCGTTGCGCTACTGGGTGACCGAGATGCACGTCGACGGTTTCCGCTTCGACCTCGCGAGCACCCTGACTCGTCAGGACTCGGACCTGGACGTGCACAGCGCGTTCCTCAGCCTCGTCCATCAGGATCCGACGCTCGCCCCGGTCAAGCTCATCGCCGAACCCTGGGACACCCAGGGCTACCAGGTGGGCGGCTTCCCGGCCCGCTGGTCGGAGTGGAACGGTAAGTTCCGCGACGACGTCCGTGACTTCTGGCGCGGTGAGAGCGGCACGCTACCCGCACTTGCGCAGCGCGTCACCGGCAGCCCGGACGTCTACGAGAGCACCCGGCGACCCACGTTGGCCAGCGTCAACTTCATCACCGCACACGACGGCTTCACGTTGGCCGACCTCAACTCCTACGACGACAAGCACAACGAGGAGAACGGCGAGGACAGTCAGGACGGCGAATCCGACAACCGCTCGTGGGGTTGCGGAGCCGAAGGCCCGACCGACGACGAGGGCATCAATGCGCTGCGCGCCCGCCAGCAACGCAATCACCTTGCCACACTGCTGCTCTCGGCCGGCGTTCCGATGATCCTGGGCGGTGACGAACTGGGCCGAACGCAGAACGGCAACAACAACGCGTACTGCCAGGACAACGAGGTGTCCTGGTTCGATTGGAGCACGGCCGACCAGGATCTCATCGACTTCACCACCCACCTCATCGCGCTCCGTGACGAGCACCCGGCTCTGCGCCCCACGTGGTTCCGGCACGACAGCGATTCCGACGAGGACGGGGCCGGTCCCGATACGGTCGACTTCTACCGAGCCGATGGTCAGAAGCTGGCCGACGAGGATTGGGCGGACGGTAACGCACAGAGCATTCTGATTCTGATGCGTGGAGGCGACGGTGATGCAGCCTTCGCGTGGATGGTCAACAGCTCCTCTGCAACAGTGGAATTCACTCTGCCGGAGGGGAAGTGGAGTCAGTCGACCTCGAGTGACCCGGACCAGGCCTACGAGTCCGGTGGCCCGTCGATCCTGATCCGCGAGCATTCGTTCACGTTGCTGCAGGGCTGACCTGTCCATCGTTCGACAACACTGATTCCATCCCTCGGACTCGGACCGTCCGGCCCACGCGATAGAACCGTCGGGCCGGACGCGAGCGCACGGGTGGGCGTACGAGATTCCCACTCGGGCCGATCAAGCGGCAGGCAGTACCTTCGTGAACAGCACGGCCCCGGTCCCGTCGCACAGATTGACGGTGAGTTCGCGCGAGTCCCCGTCGATGAGCACCTCACCGAAATGCTGAAACGAGTCGAGGGGTGACGCGTTCTGCTCCGGCGGCGCGTGCACGAACACTGCCTCCGGGCCGAAAGTGCCGTCCAAGTCGTTGGGGCCGAACGCGCCGGCGTTGAGTGGCCCGCTGACGAATTCCCAGAACTCGCGGAATTCCTGGTAGGCGGCTCGTTCCGGCGAATAGTGATGCGCTGCTGTGTAATGCACGTCGGCTGTGAGCCAGACGGTGCCGGTGACGTCGTTCCGGTCGATCGCGGTGAGCACCTGCGCGATGTCGGTCTCACGCCCCAGTGGCGCACCGGGGTCGCCGTTTCCGACGCCTTCCTGCGCGTCCTTCCCATCAGGCACGACGAGCCCGAGGGGCAGGTCGTTCGCGATGATCTTCCACGTCGCGGTGGAGCGGGAGAGCTCGTCGATCAGCCACTGACGCTGCGCCGAGCCGAGGATCTCCCCTGACGCAGCGGTGTTCGCACCGTTCGCGTCCTTGTACGTGCGCATGTCGAGGACGAAGACGTCGAGCAGCGGCCCGTACGCGATCTTGCGGTACACCCGGCCGTCGACGGCTTCCGTTGGCGCGATGGGCAACCACTCGTGAAACGCCTGCAACGCTCTCCGCGACAGCACGTCCACCTCTTTCACCGTGTATTGCTCGAGGTCGAGTATCTCACCGGGGTACCAGTTGTTGACGGTTTCGTGATCGTCCCACTGGACCATTTGAGCGACAGACGAATTGAAGCGGCGGTAGTTGTCGTCGGTGAGATTGTAGGCGTATTGGCCGCGGTACTCGTCGAGCGTCTCGGCGACCTTGGACTTGGCCTCGCTCATGGTGTTTCGCCAGATACGGCCGTCGGGAAGTGTCACGCGCTCCTCGAGCGGGCCGTCCGCATAGATGACATCGCCGCTGTGCAGGAACAGATCCGGCTGCCTGTCGGCCATCGCCGAGAAGATGGTCATACCACCGATATCGGGGTTGATGCCGTAGCCCTGGCCTGCGGTGTCGCCACCCCACAACAAGCGGATGTCGGATGGGCGGTCGGGAGCTGTGGAGAACACTCCGGTCACGGGTTCCGACGTCGCACCGTCCTCGCCCTCGAGCGTGACACGATAGTGAACCTTCTGTCCCGCAGGCAATCCGGTGAGGCGCAGCACTCCCGTGCCGTCGGACTGCGGGGTCAGCAGTGGCCCGCGCATCGTCGTCACCGAGGAGAACGAGTCCGTCGCGGACGTGTCGACGATCATCGTCGCCGGAGTATCGGAACGTGCCCACACCAGCGCTCCGTCGGCACGCACATCACCGCTGGCGACTCCGTGTGTCAGTATCGGCCGGGCGCGAACCAACGCCGGGCTGCACGCCAGCACCGGCGTGGCAGCGGCACCGAGAGCGGCATATCTGAGCAGGGATCGACGGGTGAGCTGCATGCCGTCACCGTCCAGCATCGACATGAACGGCTCGTAGCGCTCAGGCAGACAGACGAGTGTGCGGCCACAGGGTCGGACAGACAACTTCCGAGCCCGACCCTGCGGCGCTACCTCGTCGAACCGTTACGACCGAAGAGCTCAGCTCACCCCGAGGCGCACGTCCGGCGCTCCGAGTCGTGCTGCATCGGCCGTGTCGTCGTCGGGCTGCTGCTGTGAATCCCGTTCTGCCAGAACACGAAGCCGGTAGTGCTCGATCTCCTCGGCCACATGCTGATCATCCCAGCCGAGGATCGGCGCAACCAGTCGAGCCACCTCTTCGGCCGCCGCTTCACCACGATCGGGTACCTCGATGGAGATGCGGGTGCGTCGGGTCAGGATGTCGTCGAGGTGTTGTGCGCCCTCGTGACTGGCGGCATAGACCACCTCTGCCTTGAGGTACTCCGGCGCGCTCTCCAAAGGCTTACCGAGATCAGGATCGGCGTCGATCATCTCCAACAGTTCACCCATCAAAGTGCCGTACCGACCGAGCAGGTGCTCGACGCGTGAGACGCGCATACCGGTGCGTTCGGCCGTCAGATTGCGCGAGTTGAACGCACCGAGGTACCCGTCGGCACCGACGAGCGGAATGTCCTCGGTGACGCACTTCGGTACCGTCCGTTCGAGTCCGTGCACAGCGGAATCGACTGCATCCTTGGCCATCACGCGATAGGTGGTGTACTTGCCACCGGCGATCACCGTCAACCCTCGTACCGGGCTGGACACTGCATGCTCACGGGAGAGAGTGCTGGTGGAATCGGATTCGCCGAACAGCAACGGTCGCAGTCCCGCGTACACACCGACGACATCGGTGCGGTCCAACGGATCGGCGAGCAACTTGTTCACGTGGCCCAGGATGTAGTCGATATCGCTCTGGCTCGCGGCCGGATGAGCCAGGTCGAGCTTCCAGTCGGTATCGGTGGTGCCGATGATCCAGTGACTGCCCCACGGGATGACGAACAGCAGACTCTTCTCGGTACGCGTGATGATGCCGGTTGCACTGTTGATGCGATTGCGCGGTACCACCAGGTGCACGCCCTTGGACGCGCGAACCTGGAATTGTCCACGGCCACCGACCATCTGCTGCACCTCGTCGGTCCAGACACCGGCCGCATTGATGACCTGCTTGGCCCGGACCTCGAAGGAGCGGCCCGTTTCGAGATCGCTGGCCACGACGCCGACAACCTTGTCGTCCTCCCTGAGGAATCCCGTGACGCGAGTGCTGTTGGCGCACAACGCGCCGTAGGCAGCTGCGGTACGAGCGAGCATCATCGTGTGCCGTGCGTCGTCGACCTGACCCTCGTAGAACTTCACCGCACCGCGGATCGCCGAGCGCTTGCCGGACGGGAAGGACTCGAGCGTCTTCTTCTTGCCGAGGTGCTTGTGGTGGCTCGGCACGCCGCGTCCGGCACCCATGACGTCGTACACGCCGATGCCGAGCCCGACGTACGGACGGTCGATCGCCTTCTCGAGCGGGTAGATGAACGACACCGGGCGAGCGAGGTGCGGGCACAGCTTGTTCAGCACCAGCGATCGCTCCTTGAGCGCCTCGAACACCAACGCGAAGTTGAACTGCTCGAGGTACCGAAGACCGCCGTGGAACAGCTTGCTCGAGCGGCTGGATGTGCCGGCCGCGTAATCACGCGCTTCGAGCAGACCGACCTTCAGTCCGCGCGTCACGGCATCGAGTGCGGTGCCCGCTCCGACGACGCCGCCGCCGATCACCAGGATGTCGAGCTCTTCGGCCTCCATCCGCGACAACGCATCCGCTCGTGCCTGTGGACTCAGAACCGGTGTGCTGGAACTCATTCTTCATCAACCCAATCGAGAGTACGTGTTACTGCCTTCTTCCAGCCGGCGTACAACTTTGCCCGCTGGTCTTCGTCCATGGACGGGGTCCATGTCTTGTCCTCGGCCCAATTCTCGCGAATATCGTCTTCGCTCTCCCAATAGCCTACGGCGAGTCCGGCAGCGTATGCCGCTCCGAGAGCAGTGGTTTCGGCCACGACGGGCCGCACCACCTTCACATTGAGGATGTCGGACTGGAACTGCATCAGCAGTTCGTTGACGACCATTCCGCCGTCGACCTTGAGCACCTCGAGATCGACACCGGAGTCGGCGTTCATGGCCTCGATCACCTCACGCGTCTGGTACGCGGTGGCCTCGAGCACGGCACGGGCCAGGTGGCCCTTGTTGACGAAGCGCGTCAGTCCCACGATTGCACCGCGGGCGTCCGCTCGCCAGTGCGGAGCGAAGAGGCCGGAGAATGCAGGCACGAAGTACGCGCCACCGTTGTCGTCCACCGACCGTGCGTCGGTCTCGATGTCGGCGGCCGAGGAGATCATGCCCAGGTTGTCGCGCAGCCACTGCACCAACGAGCCCGTCACGGCGATGGAACCTTCGAGTGCGTACACCGTCGGTTGGTCGCCGATCTTGTAGCAGACCGTGGTCAGCAAGCCGTTCTTGCTCATGACCTTTTCGGTGCCGGTGTTGAGCAGCACGAAATTGCCTGTGCCGTAGGTGTTCTTGGCCTCACCGGGAGACAGGCAGGCCTGCCCGAAGGTTGCTGCCTGCTGATCGCCGAGGATGCCGGAGATCGGCACTCCGCGGAACGGACCGCGCTCGCGGCCGGTGCCGTACACCTCGGAACTCGAGCGGATCTCGGGCATCATCGACATCGGGATGCCCATGTCTGCACAGATACCCTCGTCCCACTGCAGGGTGTCGAGATCCATCAGCAGGGTGCGCGACGCATTGGTCGGATCGGTGTAGTGCAGTCCGCCGTCGGTACCGCCGGTCATGTTCCACAGCACCCACGTGTCCATGTTGCCGAAACACAGTTCTCCCGCTTCGGCTTTCGCCCGTGCGCCGTCGACGTTGTCGAGGATCCACTTGATCTTGGGGCCGGAGAAGTAGGTGGCAAGAGGCAGGCCGGTCTTGGCGGTGTACTTGTTGGCGTCGCCCCCACCGAGGGCAGTGGCGATGCGATCGGTTCGGGTGTCCTGCCAGACGATGGCGTTGTAGATCGGCTTGCCCGTCGCGCGCTCCCACACCAGCGCCGTCTCACGTTGGTTGGTGATACCGACAGCGGCGATGTCCTCGCGCGTCAGATCCGCAGCAGCCATGGCACCGGCCGCGACGGCACGCACGTTGTCCCAGATCTCCGACGCGTCGTGCTCGACCCATCCGGCCTGCGGGAAGATCTGCTGGTGTTCCTTCTGATCGACCGCGACGACGGCACCCGCGTGATCGAAGATCATGCAGCGTGAAGACGTGGTTCCCTGATCGATCGCGGCGACGTACTTTCCTGCGAACTCGGTCATGGCTTCTCTCCTGTGGTCTGGGTGTCTGCTGGGAGTCGTGAGGGCGGCTCGGGCGTCGAACCTTCTTCTTTGCGGAGGTTCCTACCGATGAGCAAGTCGTACAGGATCACTCCTATCGGTCCGCCTACGAGAGGTCCGACGATCGGGACCCAGAAGTACAGGCCGCCGTATTGATCTCGCCAGGCTCCACCGTATCCGGTGATGTACGACGCCAGGCGAGGTCCGAAATCTCGGGCCGGATTGATCGCGTATCCGGCGTTGGTGGCCCATGCGAAGCCGATGGCGACGACGATGAGGCCGACGATCAGCGGAGCCATGTTGGCCATCGGTGCGGTACCGAGCGAATCGGTCACGGCCACAATGAGGAACAGCAGGATCGCCGTGCCGATGATCTGATCGATCAGCGCCGAGGACACGCTGACGGGCAACGTTCCGTTTCCGGGAAGCGTCGAGAAGATCGTCTGAGTGGCCGTGGTGTGCCCGGGGTCCACTGCGTTGATCATGTCGTTGTAGTTCCAGCGGACCAGCAGTGCGGCCACGAAGGCACCTGCGGTCTGCGCGAGAACGTAGGGCGCAACCATCTTCCAGCTGAAGCCGCGGAAGAGTGCGAACGCGATGGTGACCGCGGGATTGAGGTGCGCGCCGGTGATACGGCCCGCGACGTAGATGCCGAACATCACGCCCAGCCCCCAGGCCCAGGCGATCGAATCGTGGTCTCCGAGACTCCCCGATTCACCGCCCGAGACCACCTGCGCGACGACGCCGACGCCGAACAGAATGAGAATCATGGTTCCGGCGAACTCGGCAGCCATGTGCGCCGGCAGTCCCCATTCCGGTTCCTTACGAGCCATTGTGTAGCCTCCGCAAAGTTGGTGATGCACGCCACAGTGCGTGCTGTTTGCCACGGTAGACGGCCTGCACTGCGTTGCACAGCTGGTGCACATATGTGCAAATCGGTCGTACACTGGTGCCGGTGACGGAACCGCCCATCGACCCCGAATCGGATCCCAGGACCGGCCATGCCACCCAGGCGGCGCGTCTGTACTACTTCCAGGACTTGACGATGGCGGCGATCGGCCGTGAGCTGGGCGTATCTCGTTCGACCGTCTCACGACTCATCACCTTCGCCCGGGCATCCGGCCTCGTGGAGATCAAGATCTCCACACCACTCGGCCAGGCACCGCGGATCGAGCGTGCGTTCGCCGATCTGTACGACATTCGTGCACACGTCGTCCCCGTCTCGGAAACCGTCGACGAATTGCAGCGCCTCGATCGGGTAGCCACGTTCGCCGGCCGATTGCTGACGTCGTTCTTCGAGTCCGACATGGTGATGGGAGTCGCCTGGGGAACCACCGTCAGCGCCGTCAGTCGCAAGCTCGCACCCAAACGAACCCACAACTCGACCGTCGTGCAACTCAACGGCGCAGCCAACACCCGCACCACGGGAGTTTCTTACGCCACCGACATCATCAGAACATTTGCCGACGCGTACGGCGCTGTGGCGCAGGGGTTTCCGGTACCCGCATTCTTCGACTACCCCGAAACCCGCCGACACCTGTGGCGTGAACACAGCATCAAACGAGTCCTCGAACTTCAGGATCGGATGAACCTCGCCGTGTTCAGCATCGGCGTCATGAGCAGTGCCGTTCCGAGTCACGTCTACAGCGCCGGCTACCTCGAGCGCGAGGATCGAGCCGAGCTCCAGCGCGACGGCGTCGTCGGCGACATCGCCACCGTGTTCCTGCGATCCGACGGTAGCCACGACCGAATTGCGTTGAACGACAGATCGAGTGGACCGAGCCTGGATCGACTCAAGGTGGTTCCGCGGCGGGTGTGCATCGTCGCCGGAGCGTCCAAGCTCGATGCCCTCACCGCCGCCCTGCGCGGCGGATTGATCACCGACCTCGTCATCGACGACATTAGCGCGGCGCAGTTGATTCTGCGCTCGCGCGGCTGACGGCCTATGGCTCACATCACATTCGAGACGAAGTGCTAAGTCCATCTCACAAGCCGACTTTCGGTAGTAAGTGTTACGTCGTGTAGCACTAAGGTTCGCGACATGGCTGTTGTTGTCGTTGCGACGTATCCATGACCGGCTCCCCCTCGCCGGTCCAGAACCGACTCCTCGGACTCGCTCTCGTCGTACTCATCGTCGTATTCGTCGGGTGGAGCGTCACCTCGTACAACAAGACGTTCAAGGACGTCGTGACGGTCTCCCTCGAGACCGACAGCGTCGGCAACGCTCTTCCCCGCAATGCGGACGTCAAAGTTCGCGGCATGATCGTCGGCGAAGTCCGAT
Source organism: Rhodococcus sp. ARC_M12 (assembly GCF_022810385.1). Taxonomy (NCBI): domain Bacteria; kingdom Bacillati; phylum Actinomycetota; class Actinomycetes; order Mycobacteriales; family Nocardiaceae; genus Rhodococcus; species Rhodococcus sp. ARC_M12. The sequence continues at coordinate 194,585 of NZ_JALGQI010000004.1, forward strand.
CGGCATCGACGGCCGGTCGCGTCGTCACCTCGGAGTTGGCAATCGAACCGGACATGGCGGAGATGATCCCGTCGAACGCCACCGCGCGGCTGCTGCCCAAGACGCTGTTCGGCGAACGATACGTCGCGTTGGTTCTGCCGGACGGCAAGCCTGCGTCGCCGATCACCGAGGGGACCGTGCTGAAGCAGGATCGCAGCGGCAACGCCATCGAGGTAGGACAGCTGCTCGACGGCCTGTTGCCTCTGCTCCAGGCCGTGCCGCCGCAGGACCTGTCCAACACGCTCGGTGCGCTGGCGCAAGGACTGAGCGGTCGCGGCGAGGAGCTCGGCCTGACGATCGACCGCCTGGAGAACATCTTCGCCGGGCTCAACACAGAGCTGCCGGCAATTCAGGAGGACCTGCGTGGTCTGGCCGACTTCTCGCAGACCTACGCCGATGCCGCCCCCGAGTTGATCAACGCACTGGACAATCTGCGGACCACGGGCAATACCGTCGTCGAGAAGCGCCCGGCCCTCGAGACGCTCTACGCGTCATTGACATCCGCCTCCAACACCACCGCCGACTTCCTCGATGCCAACTCCGCGGACATCATCGGACTGGCCGCGAATTCACGCGAGGCCCTCGAGGTGTTCGCCGAATTCTCGCCTGCCCTCGGTTGCACCGTCTCACAGTTCGCCGAGGGTGCCAGACGCGGCAAGATCCTGCTCGGCGACGGTGACGAGTATCCCGGCATCAACGTCTCGATGCCGTTCGTCAACCCGAAGGGCCGGTATCTGCCCAACCAGGACGAGCCGCGATTGTTCGAGCAGGACCGCGGGCCCACCTGTTACACCTCCCTCGACCGCTCGACGGGCGAATACTTCCCGCAGTACCCGGGCAGCTCCCCCAACGACGGTTCGTACCAGGTGCCGTCGAGAAACCCCGGTGAACAGGACATTCCGTCACTTCCGGTTCCGCAGCTCTCCCCCGTGCCCGCCTCCTACGCCGGCTCGATCACCGAGCAGCAGACCCTGGCCGTCCTCTACGGCGGGGCCACGGGGATCGAGCCCGACGCAGTGCCGTCCTGGACCACGACGGTCGGCGCTCCCGCACTCAGAGGAACGCAGGTCACGTTCGAGTAGGACCTACTGATTGAATGGTCCGCATGCCCCGTCGACGAGCGCGGCGGGTAACGATTCAGGAGCACACATGCCAGCCGATACGAACACCGCCGGATTTTCCATCCAGTCCAGCAACGACGGCCGCGCGGCCGTCGTCGCGGTCGCCGGTGAACTCGACGTCACCACGGCCCCCGCATTGTCGACCGCGATCGACGCACAGATCGCCACCACGCCTACTGCACTGATCGTCGACCTGAGCAAGGTCTCGTTCTTGGCCTCGGCTGCCATGACCGTGCTGGCAACGACGCAGAAGGACCACGGGGACACCGTCGCCTTTTCGGTGGTCGCCGATGGGCCGACCACCAGCCGCCCGATCAAACTGATGGGCCTCGATCAGGAATTCGCGCTGCACGCAGATCTGGCGTCAGCCCTCGCCGCTCTCGACTGACGACACTCCCAGCGCCATCACCGCTGCGTCGTCGGCCAATCCGTCGCCGAAGCTGTTCAGCAGGACCCGTAGATCCTCGACGATGCCCGCCGGTGCCGCCGGGGCATGGGCGGTCGCGAACTCCAGCAGCGCACCCTCGTCGTCGTATCGACCTGTGCTCACCCGTGCCTCGGTGAGGCCGTCGGTGTAGAGCAGCAGGGTGTCGCCTGCCCTCAATGTCACGGTGGCAGGCACGAACCGCGCATGACGCAGGATTCCGACGAGTTGCCCACCCGTCATATGGACGTAGTGCGCGCTCCCGTCGGCGCGCATCACCAGCGGAGGCGGATGACCGCCGCTGGCCATGCACACCTCGAATCCCTCGGCCGAACGACTGAGCACGCCGAACACCGCTGTGCAGAACTGCGCGTCGTTCTCGCGGAACTCCTGCCGCAGGACCGAATCCAGATTGTGCAGAACAGCGACCGGATCGTGGTCGTACACCGCGGCCGCGCGCAGGGTGTACCGCGTCAACGACGTCACCGCTGCGGCCGACGCACCCTTGCCGCAGACGTCGCCGAGGAAGAATCCCCAGCGGTCGTCCGACAGCGGGAACAGATCGTAGAAATCTCCACCCACCTCGTCGCTCGATGCCGCGTGATAGTGCGCGGCTGCGGTCATTCCCGACGGCGGCAGCAGCGCAGGCGGCAGCAACGACCGCTGCAGTGTCTTCGCCAGCAGCTCCGCTCGCGTTCGGGACTCGAGCAACTCGCGTTCGTAGGTGCGCCGGTCCCTGGCGTCGAGCGCGGTGATGCGAATCAGTACCGGCGTGCCGGACCCGTCGGTCTTGACGTTCGCGGTCATGAACACCGGCAACCGACGACGATCCGACGTCACGAAATCGAGCGCGATGCCGTCGAGCTGTCCTGACATACGCAGAATCGGACCGAAATGGGTCTCGTAGTGGATCCGGCCACCGGCGGTGAGAAGGTGGGTGAAGTCGGTCCCGATCAAGGCGTCGACGTCGAAGCCGAGCCAATTCGCCAGCGTCGAGTTCAGTCTCACGATCCGCATGTCCGGAAGAACCGACAGATAGCCGCAGGGTGCGTTCTCGTACAGGTCCTCGATGTCGAGGTCGTTGATCACGACGATCTCACGAAGGCCGCAATCGCCTCGGCGGTCTGCTCGGGTTCGGTGACGTGCGGGCAGTGCCCGCTGGCGTCGAGGGTCTTCAGGGTGCTGCCGGCGATGTGTTCGTGAACGTATCTGCCGACCTGAGGCGGTGCCAGCGAATCCCGCGCACAGTCGACGATCATCGTGGGCAGGGCAACCGCGGCCAGATCAGCGCGATTGTCGGACAGGAAGGTGGTGCGGGCGAACACCCGTGCGCACTCGGGATCGGTTCGGCAGAAGCTCGCTGTCCACATGTTCTCGAGATCGGGGCGATCCGGCGCATTCACCACGATCGGTGCCATCGATGCGGACCAGCCCAGGTAATTGCTGTCCAACGACTCGAGCAGCTCGTCGATGTCCTCACGGCTGAACCCACCGCGGTAGTCACCGTCGTCGATGTACCGAGGGGACGGTGTCAGGAGAAAGAGCTTGTCGAACCGCTCGGGGGCCGCCTGGACCGCGAGAACACCCATCATCGACGCCACCGAGTGACCCACGAACGTCACATCGTGAAGATCGAGTTCCCGGACAATATCGACGATGTCGTCGACGTAGGCCTCCAGCGGCGCGTACTTGTCGGCATCCCACGCAGAGGGGTCCGACGCGCCGGACCCGACGTGATCGAAGAGCACGACCCGGAAAACCGGAGCCAGGATATCGGTCACCGAACGCCACAGCGTCTGGTCACACCCGAACCCGTGAGCCAGCATCACCACGGGCCCGTCGACTGCCCCGACGACCCTCACGTTGTTCCTGATACGCGCACTCACCCGGACAGTGTGTCATCTGCCTCCGACGCCGGGGAGTGAGACTGCTCCGACGGGGTATGGCCTCATGTCTACAGAAACGAGAATTACATGCGAGTGCTGGTCACCGGCGCAACCGGATACATAGGGTCTCGGCTGATCCCGGTCCTCCTCGAACAGGGTCACGACGTGCACGCCGCCATGCGCGATCCGAGCAAGAAGTCACGCTTCGCCTGGGGCGCTCACGTCAACGCGGTGCACTTCGACCTCGACGATCACGAGACCTTCGACACTGCGACCGAGAATGTGGACGCCGTCGTCTACCTGGTGCATTCGATGGACGAAGGCGACTTCGTCGAGAAGGATCGCCACGCCGCGCAGTCGATGGCCGCCGCCGCGGAGCGCAACGGCCTGCGCCGGATCGTCTACCTCTCCGGCCTCATCCCCGACGACGGAACCCCGCTGTCCGATCATCTGCGCTCTCGCCTGCAGGTCGAGGAGACGTTCCTCGACAGCTCCGTCGACGCCACCGTGCTGCGGGCGGCGATCATCCTCGGCTCGGGATCGACCTCGTTCGAGCTGGTGCGACGGATGACCGAGCGTCTGCCGCTCACGCCCATCCCGACGTGGATGCGCAGGCAGGTGCAGCCCATTGCCGTCGTCGATGTGGTCGCCATCATCGCTCGTGCTCTCGGCGACACCGCGCGTCCGGGTTCGTTCGACATCGGCGGCACCGAGACGATGAGCTATCCGGAACTGTTGCAGGCGTACGGCAGCGTTGCTGGCCTGCGCCGCGCCCAGATTCCGGTTCCGCTGTTGCCGACCGGATTGGTGGGCCGCGCCGTCGCAACCATCACCGGCATGCCTCCGGGCACGGTGATCTCGTTGGTGGACAGCCTCACTCACGACATGGTGGTACGTCGAGGCAACGCCGCAACGGAGGTGTTCACCGAGCCCGATACGACGCTGATGAGCGTCCGAGAGGCCCTGCAGCGTTCCATCACCGTGGTGGCCGAGGAGGGCACCGACGCCCACGCCGATCCCCAGGCTGCCGCCGACACCGATCCCGAATGGGCCGGCGGAGTCGTCGACATCGTCGACGGCCATGTGCGGCAACGGCCGTCGGGAATTCTGGGCAAGGTTCAACTGGGAGCGACCCGCTAGTCGAGAGTGTCGTAGCGATCCACCCAGGGCGCTGCACGTTCGATCTGGCCGGCCAGTTGGACGAGCAGCGCCTCGCCGCCGAGCGGCGCGGTGAAGTGCGCGCCCATCGGTAGGCCGTCGGGGGTCCAGTGGACGGGCAGAGAGAGCGCGGGACGGCCGGTGACGTTGGCCAACTGGGTGTACGGAATCCACGAGATGTTGTCGTCGATCATCTGATCGACGATGCCGGTGTGCCGAAGCAAGCCAGCAGTTCTACTGCGCAACAACAAGTCCGACGCCATTTGCAGCGGCTTCGCGAGGTCGAACGCACCGATCTTCGGCGGTAGCTCGGCCAGGGTGGGCGTCAGCAGCAGATCGTACGTCTCGAAGTACGTCGCCAGCGCCCGAACGTGTAGGTGGCGACCTTCCACCGCTTCGAGGTAGTCGATGCCACTGGCAGCTCTGCCCAGAGCCGCCATGATTCGGGTATCACGCTCGAACGCGTCGTCGCCGCAACCGGTTCTGCGCTTGACCTCGTCCATCTCCCACGCCAGATAGGTGAACCAGGCCAACAGGAATTCTCGATTGAGGCTCTTGTCGTCGTACGGCGGGGCGTCGAGAAGCTCGACGGTGTGGCCGAGGTCGGTCAGCGTCTTCGCCGCCGATTCCATCGCTGCGACGGCCTGCGGGTGGGGCGACGGATTGACCGATGTGACGGCATACATGCCGATGCGCAACGGCTTCGGATCCTTGTCCACTCGAGACAGGAACGTTCCGTCGGGACGCGCGGGCAAGTAGCCGGACGACGCCTCGCCGCCCGCCAGCACGTCGAGCATCGCTGCGGTATCGCGCACCGATCGCGACACGACGCCCTGCACCGCTGCCCCGTGCATCGGCTCACCGAAGGTCGGTCCCGACGGCACCAGTCCGCGTCCCGGCTTGAGCCCGACCAGTCCGCAGCACGCCGCCGGAATCCGAATGGATCCACCGCCGTCGTTGGCTCCGGCCACGGGAACGATGCCGGACGCGACCGCTGCGGCCGACCCACCCGACGAGCCACCCGGGGTTCGGCTGGGGTCCCAGGGATTTCGGGCCGGACCGAACACCGTCGGCTCGGTGATTCCCTTCGCCCCGAATTCCGGGGTGTTGGTCTTGCCGAAAATCACCAGGCCGGCATCGAGCCAGCGCTGCACCACCGTGGAGTGCTCCGGCATCGCCAGATCCGTCAACGAACGCGATCCACTCGATGTGGGCAGGCCTGCATAGTCCTGCGAGAGATCCTTGATCAGAAACGGCACACCGGCGAAGGGTCCCTGCAGCGGCCGCGTCAGCTGCTCGTCTGCCTGCTTCGACATCACCCGCACCACCGAATTGAGCCGCGGATCGATCGACTTGACCTGTCCCAGTGCACAATCGAGCAAGTCGCGCGGTGTCACCTCACGATTGGCAACCAACTCGGCCAGGCCGAGACCGTCGTACTTCCGATACTCGTCGATGCGCATGACAGCAGCTTAATGCGACTCCCGTCACAGCCGACGCATTCCGGCACTCACCGATGGTCGTTCGGTCGACTTCGTGTCGCACGGGATGTCAGGGAAGAAGTCGTGCGTGGGCCGTTTCGGGAATTCGCCACAACACGATCGCCCCGACGACGTTGAGGACTACGAGGTAGACCGGAAAGAGCTCGGTTGCCCCGGCACTGTGCAGCCACGTTCCGATCAGAGGGACCGTGCCACCGAAGATCGCTGTTGCGAACGACATTGCCGTGCCGGTCGCAAGCACCCGGACGTGACTGGGAAACATCTCACCGACCATGGCACCGCTGATCGACATGACAATCGCGGTCAGCGCGAGACCTGCGCACTGAACGAGCAGGGTATCGAGTGCATTCGAGGAGACCAGGAGGAACAGGGGAACGGTCAGCACACTGTTGCCGAGTGCGAAGGTCAGGAGCATCGGACGTCGTCCGATGCGGTCGGACAGCCGCCCCAGCGGGACCTGGAGAAGCCCGTAGAAGACGAAAGCGATGGTCGATATCAGCACGGCGCTTTCCTTGTCCAGACCAGCGGTCACCACCGCCCAGGTGGGAACGAAGGTGCCCCAGGCGTAGAACATCGCGCCCGTCAGGGCCGCGATGGCGAATGCTCTCCAGAACGCACCGCGGTGGTCGGTGAACAACTCGGCGAAACTCCCGCGATTCATCCGCGCCACTCGCTCCGCCTCGCCGGAATCGGTCGCTGCCACCAGCGTTTCCTGAGCCCGTCGGCGTATCCACCAGGCCACTACCGCACCGGCTGCACCGATCAGAAACGGTACGCGCCAGGCCCAGTCACTCATGTTCTCCGTACCGACGAGGTGAACCAGGCCGGTGATGATGCCCAAGCACAGAACCTTGCCCGCGCTGGAGGTGACATTGGTGAAACTGGTGAATGTCCCGCGGCGATCGTCGGGGGCGGATTCCATCAAGAATGCGCTCGCCGTGGCCAATTCGCCACCGGTCGAGAATCCCTGAACGAGGCGGGCGATCACCAGAACGATCGGTGCCAGCACACCGACCTGATAGAAGGTCGGCGAGAGTCCGATGATCAGGCTCCCGATTCCCATCATCGCAACGGACAGACTCAGCGCAGCTTTGCGGCCGCGCCGGTCCGCGACCTTCCCCAGCACGATCCCGCCGACCGGCCGCGCCAGAAAGCCGACGGCGAAGACGGCGAAGGTGCTGAGCAAGGGGACGAGCGAGGACTCACCACCGGGGAAGAACTGGTGGGCGAAGTAGATCGCCAGGAACGAGTAAGCACTCCAATCGAAGTACTCGATCAGATGACCGACTCCGCCGGTGATCAGCTGACGGCGCCGATCGATCGTGGGATGCACTCCGTCCGACGCGGTGGATGTGGTCATGACGAAGCCTCCGTGGATCTGTGTCTGCGGGAATCGAGTTCTGCAGCGTTCGCGTTCGCGCGTCGATCGTCAACCCGCATTCCTGGTCGGCATGGACGGTAGGAGTGTAGAACGGCTACCCGACGCCTGTTTGTTCGACGCAATCAGACCGCTCGCTGCCTGAACCGGGATTCGCTCGACGCGCCCACCCGTCCTCGCAACGATCAATGCCTCGAATTCGACCCGGGTAGGGGTCGCAGTGCTCCGATCAGGATCAACGAGCCCGCAAGGAGTGCGGCGACGACGAGCAACGCCCGAAGTACGTCGCCGTGCCCGCCGAGGAAGCCGATGAGGGGCGGGCCTCCCAGGAAAGCGAAGTATCCGATGGAGGCGACCACACTCACGCGGGCGGCTGCGGCTGCGGGTTCGTCGGCGGCAGCACTCATGGCAACCGGGAATCCGAGAGAGACGCCCGCTCCCCACAGAAAGGCACCCACGAAGGCCAGCGGCACAACAGGACTCAGGACGAACAGCAGCACCCCCACGACGGATACTCCGGCCAGGCCGCGAAGAACGACGACACGACCGTATCGATCGAGCAGCCCGTTGCCGAACCACCGCACAGCGGTCATGGCCACCAGAAACGTGGTGAACGCGAGGGTTCCAGCCACGGCCGACGCGTCGTAACCGTCGATCAATGCGATGTTGAGCCAATCGTTTCCGCTGCCCTCGGCAAACGCGAAGGACAAGGCGACGACGCCGATCAGCAGGGTGCGCGGCTCCTTCCACCGAGCAAGGGCGTGCGGCCGCGTGGTGTCGGGGGTCGGCGTTTCGGGTTCGGCATCGGATTCGTTCAGGAAATGGCGAACTCCCAACGGAATGGCTGCGACGATGACGACTGCGACCGTCAGCAGGTGCACCGTCACCGAGATGTTCAGCGCCACCATCGCAGTGCCGATCAGGGCTCCGGCCACAGTGCCGGCGCTGAAACCCGCGTGGAACCGCGGCATGATCGAGCGTCCGAGACGACGTTCGGCCACCGCACCGTGCACGTTCATGGCGACATCCCATGCACCGTTGGCGAATCCGAGCACGAACAGTCCGATGAGCAACGGCACTACACCCACCAGATAGCCGCTGGCGATGATCGTCAGACCGACCGCAAGAACGAGGGACATCACGGTGACCGTGAGCCGAGACCCGAAGCGGTTGATGATGATTCCGGACATCGGCAGCGCGAGCAGGGATCCGACTGCGATGGCGAGCAACACGATCCCGAGCTGAGATGAGGTGAGTTCCAGGCGATCGCGCACCTGCGGGATCCGAGAAGCCCAACTGGCGAAGGCGAAGCCGGCCCCGATGAACGCGATATAGGTCGCCCGCACCGCCACGGCCGTGCGCGCCGAGGCGGCGTCGATATCAGACACTGTGAATTACCCTGTTCTCTCGCTGTTCCGCAAGGGTAACGAACGACAGGGTCGATCCCGCGACGGCCGACTCAGAATCCGATGGGCAGTCCCGCGTAGTTCTCCGCCAGTCCCGTGGCACCTGCTTCGCTGGACGCCACCCATTTCAGTTGCGAGAGTTGCAACTGCGTGTCGAACGGATCGTCTCCGGTGTGCAGCATCGTGGTCATCCACCAGGAGAAGTGGGTGCAGCGCCAGACGCGTCGGAGGGCGTCGTCACTGTAGGTATCGGCGGCGCGAGAGTCGTTCTTGCCCAGCAACGACGTCAGAGCCGGTGCCAGCAGGGCCACGTCGGCCACTGCAAGGTTGAGGCCCTTCGCTCCGGTCGGCGGCACGATGTGCGCGGCGTCCCCGGCCAGAAAGAGATTGCCGTGTCGCATCGGTGTCTGCACGTAGCTGCGCATCGGCAGGACGCTCTTCTCGGTGATCGGCCCCGGCGTCAGCTCCCAACCGTCCTGACCGTGACCGAGTCTGCGTGCCAACGCATCCCAAATCCGGTCGTCGGACCAGGTGTCGATGTCGGTGCCGTTCGGAACCTGCAGATACAGCCGGCTGACCGTCGACGATCGCATCGAGTGCATCGCGAATCCATCCTGATGCCAGGCGTAGATGAGCTCGTCGGTCGAGGGTGCCACATCCGCGAGCACCCCCAGCCACGAATACGGATACGTTCGCTCCCATGTACTTCGGACCGAATCCGGCATCGCGGCGCGGCTCGGACCGAAGGAACCGTCGCACCCGGCAACCACGTTCGCATCGATCCGCATCGAGGTGCCCGAGGCATCGGTGAACGTGACGTACGGGGCGTCGGACTCGACGTCGTGCAACGCGGTGTCGGAGACGTCGTAGTAGATCTGTTGGCCCGCTTTCTCACGGGCCGCCACGAGATCCTTGGTCACCTCGGTCTGCCCGTACACCCACACGCTTCGATCCACCAGGTCACGAAAGTCGATGTGGTGCCGCTCTTCCGGCCACTGCAGGTAGATTCCGCGATGCTCGTGGCCTTCGCGATGCAATCGCTCGCCGAGGCCATGGTCGTCGAGCAACTGGACCGTCGAGTGTTCGAGGATGCCCGCGCGGATTCGAGAGAGCACGTACTCCTGGGTGCGCGACTCGATCAGGACGGAGTCGATTCCCTGTTCCGCGAGCAGATGGGAGAGCAGCAGACCCGCGGGCCCTGCACCGATGATGGCGACCTGTGTACGCATGCGTCGAGTACACAGCGCGTCGAGGCCGCGAACAAGGCCGAACTTCCACTCAGTGAAAATACTGCAGTCATCCGCGCAGGCTTCGCCCGATCCCTCGGGCTGCAACCTGCAGAGCTGCAACCAATCTGGCTCGATCACGACCGATACTCGGCACCACGATGCCCAGCGCAGCCACCACACTCTCGTCCTCGCCGCGAACCGGCACGGCCACCGAACACGCCCCGAGCGTCATTTCCTCCACCGTCTGCGCGTACCCCTCACGATGCACGCGACGTAATTCACCGTCCAACGTTCCCGGATGAGTCACCGTGTACGGGGTGATGCGGGCCAGGTTCCTCAGCACGCGATCGTGCACCTCGCGCGGGGCGTAGGCCAACAACACCTTGCCGACTCCGGTCGCATACAGGGGCAGGCGAGCTCCGACCCGGCTGACCGCAGGCACCGACGCGTGTCCGGCCAACCTGTCGAGGTAGAGCACCTCGTCGCCGTCGCGAATGGCCAAGTGCACCGTGGCGAGCGTCGCGCCGTAGATGTCGTGCAGAAACGGCGAGGCGACCTCTCGCAGATCGGCTTGATCCGGTGCCAGCAAGCCCAACTTCCACAGTCGCCTCCCCACCACGTAGCGGCCGTCGTCGCCGCGGACGAGCGCGCCCCAGTCGACCAGTTCACGCACCAGACGATGCGCGGTGGCAGCGGGCAGGTCGGCACCGTCCGCCAGCTCCGTCAGCGTGAGCGCAGGGGTCTTCTCGTCGAACGCCGCAAGCAGAGCCAACAGTCGCGAGGCCACCGATGCCCCGGGATCCCGCGTATTGCCTGCCACCTGCACGACGATAGCCCCCGGCGAACTCGAAGTTAGGGATGAATTCGGACGCAAATCCATCCATAACTTCGAGTTCGGCAGAGGTGCGCAGCATCGTTGGTTGACATCCACGACCCCGTCGCGCAATCATTATTGGCGTAGCGCCAACAAGCCACAGGCACGCTTCGAACCAAGGACCCACCATGACTGCACTCGCAGACCGCACCAGTGACGATGTCGCTACCGAGCTCGCCGACGTGCGACAGCTCGCCCGAGGATTCTTCGAGAAGGAGGTCGCGCCCCACCGCGAGGAATTCGCGGCAGCCGGGCGCCCCAGCCGCGAGGTGTACCGCACCGCAGGCAGCCTCGGGCTGCTCGGCATGTCGATCCCCGAGCAGTACGGCGGGGGCGGGGGCGACTTCCGCCACGAGGCGGTGTTGTTCGAGGAACAGGTCCGCGCGGGCGACTCGGCCATGCAGCTCGGCGTACACAGCGGCATCGTTCCGCACTACCTCCTGGCCTACGCCTCCGACGACAAGAAGCAGCAGTGGCTGCCGAAGCTGTGCTCGGGAGAGTGGATCGGCGCCATCGCGATGACCGAACCGGGCACCGGCTCGGATCTGCAGGGCATCACCACCCGCGCAGTGCGTGACGGCGACGACTACGTCGTGACCGGCGGAAAGACCTTCATCTCCAACGGAGCTCACTGCGATCTGATCATCATCGCCGCCAAGACCGATCCGTCCGCGGGAGCACGGGGACTGTCACTGCTCGTCGCCGAGGTCTCCGACGACACCGAAGGTTTCCACCGCGGACGCGTGCTGCACAAGATCGGTCAGAAGGGCCAGGACACAGCCGAACTCACCTTCGACGGACTCCGCATCCCCGCCGCCAATCTTCTGGGCGAAGTAGAGGGACGCGGCTTCGCGCAGTTGATGCAGCAACTCCCCCAGGAACGCCTGATCTGCGGCATCGCCGCCGCCGCGATGATCGATGCCGCCGTTGCGCAGACCGTCGAGTACACGAAGTCGCGCAGCGCTTTCGGCAAGACACTGTTCGATCTGCAGAACACCAAGTTCGAGCTCGCCGAATGTGCCACCATCGGCCGCGTCGTGCGCACCTTCGTCGAAGACGCATTGGCACAGCACATCTCGGGCAGCCTCGACGTCACCGCGGCAGCAATGGTCAAGTACTGGACCACCGACCGACAGTTCGAGGTGGTCGACCGTTGCCTGCAGCTCTTCGGTGGGTACGGATACATGGAGGAATACCCCATCGCCCGAATGTTCGTCGACGGCCGCATCGCACGCATCTACGCCGGTGCCAACGAAGTCATGAAAGACCTCATCTCTCGCTCTCTGTAGAACCCGCACCGACCCGAGGATCCGATGAACAGCCCAGCCGCACTGCACACGTCCACGATCACCGGCGAGATCGGCACCGACCGCGTACTCGTACTGACGATCGACGACCCGACTCAGTCCACCAATACGATGAACGCTGCGTTCGGCGAGTCACTCGGGCAGACGGTCGACTGGCTCGAGGCCAACCGCGACGCATACGACGGTGTCATCGTCACTTCGGGGAAGGACACCTTCTTCTCCGGCGGCGATCTCGAGCTGCTGCGGGATGCAGGCCCCGGTGACCACCAGGCCATCGCCGAGGCCCTCGACTTCACCAAGGACAAGTTTCGCCGGCTCGAGAAGCTGGGCAAGCCCGTGGTGGCTGCGCTCGGCGGCACCGCACTCGGCGGAGGCTTCGAGATCGCGCTGGCCTGTCATCACCGAATTGCCCAGAACAACAGCAAGGCTCGATTCGGGCTGCCCGAGGTGACGCTCGGATTGCTTCCCGGGGCCGGTGGAGTCACCAGGACGGTCCGCATGTTCGGCATCGTCAAGGCTCTGACACAGGTGGTGGGCCAGGGCCAGCGGTATCGGCCGGTGCAGGCACTCGAACTCGGACTCGTCGACGAGGTCGTCGACACCCACGAGCAGATGATGGCCAGCGCTCGCGCCTGGATCGTCGCCAATCCAGAAGCGCTGCAGCCCTGGGACAGGACGGGATTCAAGATCCCCGGCGGCACCGCAGCCTCACCCGCATTGGCTGCGCAGCTGCCTGCCTTCGCGGCAAGGGTACGCAAGCAAGTCAAGGGTGCACCCATGCCCGCTCCGATCGCGGTGGTTGCCGCGGCCGTGGAAGGGTCGGTACTCGACTTCGAGACGGCATCGATCGTAGAAACCCGCTACTGCACGTCGCTCGCGTGTGGGCCGATCTCGGGCAACCTCATCCAGTCGATGTTCTTCGATCTCGGCTCCATCACCAAAGGCGCTTCCCGCCCTCCGGCCGAACCACATCGAGTCCCCGAGAAAGTGCTGGTGATCGGGGCCGGAATGATGGGTGCCGCCATCGCCTACGTCGTCGCCTCGGCACGGGTTCCGGTGACCCTCCGCGATATCTCGATCGAATCCGCGGAGCGTGGAAAGGATTACGCACGTTCGATTCTCGGCAAGGCCGTCGCGAAGGGACGTAAGACCCAGGCCGACGCCGATGCGGTGCTCGCGCTCATCACGCCCAGTTCCGACGCCGCCGATGCCGAGGGGTGCGATCTGGTCGTCGAGGCCGTGTTCGAGGATCCCGCCGTCAAGCAGGGTGCTTTCGAGGCGGTCGACAAGTATCTGACCGCCGATGCACTGCTGTGCTCGAACACCTCGACACTGCCCATCACCGAACTGTCGACGGGAGTCTCGCGCACCTCGGACTTCATCGGCACGCACTTCTTCTCCCCGGTCGACAAGATGCCGTTGGTGGAAATCGTGGTGGGAGGACACACCAGCGACTCCGCGCTGGCCCGCGCGTTCGACTTCGTTCGCTTGATCGGCAAGACCCCGATCGTGGTCGGAGACAGCCACGGTTTTTTCACCACCCGCGTCATCGGCCGGTTCATGGACGAGGCGATATCGCTGGTCGCCGAGGGCGTGCATCCGGCCACCGTCGAGCAGGCCGCGCTTCAGGCCGGTTACCCGTCCGGTGCGCTGGCCCTGATGGACGAGATCTCGTTGACCCTGTCCCGACACATCCGCGAGGGCATGGCCGACGCCGCGCACGCTGACGGTCGACAGTGGATCGTCTCGAACTCGTATGCCCTCGTCGACCGTCTGGTCGACGAGTTCGACCGTCCGGGCCGCAAGGCCGGACGCGGGTTCTACGAATACGCCGAGGACGGCACCAAGGTTGGATTGTGGCCGGGTCTGGTGGACCACTACCACCGCCCCGATCACGGAATTCCGTTCGAGGACATGATGGATCGGATGCTCGTCGCCCAATCACTGGATTCGATCGCGTGTCTCGACGAGGGCGTCCTCCGAACCGTCGCCGACGCCAACATCGGTTCCATTCTGGGTATCGGTTTCCCAGCCTGGACCGGGGGTGTGTTGCAATTCGTCAACCAGTTCGACGGTGGACTACCGGGATTCGTGCACCGAGCCGACGAGCTGCAGGCGCGGTACGGCGACAGGTTCGTCGTGCCGAGGTCGCTGCGTTCACGCACCGAGCGGTACCTCTGAGATCGCGCTCGCTCGGTTCGGTGCGATCATGACAACCATGCCGGCTGCAAGTACACCCAAGTGGAACCGACTGGAACCGGACGAGCGACGGACGCAGATTCTGGCCGCCGCCGTTCGATTGTTCGGCGACAAGCCGTACGCCGAGGTCTCGATGGCCGACGTGGCTGCGGCTGCGGGTGTTGCACGCGGGCTCATCCACCACTACATCGGCAGTAAACGCGATCTGTACCTCGAGTGTGTTCGTTTCCTGGTCACCGTGCCACCGATCGAGGACGTGCACTTGCCCACGGGCTCGGTCGAGGAGAGGGCTCGCGGGAGTGTGCACTGGCTGGTGGGTGTCATAGAAACGCACGGCACTGCGTGGGTGTCGGTGGCGAGCGGCTCGGGCGTCGACGAGCAGGTGGCGCAAATTCTGGACGAGGCAGACGACCTTGCTGCCGAGCGTGTCTTGGCTGCAACGGCTTTCGATGCGCACCGCGGCGACAAACGCATCGCCACCTCCGCCGTGCGGGCGTTCGGCGGCATGGTGAAGGCGGCGGGCCGCGAGTGGCTGGTGCGTGGCACGCTGACCCGTGAACAGGTGGAAGTACTGCTGACGGACGTACTCGTCACCGTTCTCGCAACCTCGCGCTCTCTCGACGACGCCCCAGATCGTTAGCCGGGCAATTCATTTCGCTGCATGACTCCAAGCGGCATTGCACGCAGTCACTATTGACACCGCGCCAATAAGGTGAAACTGTGACCGTATTCACCCGGGCGCATGTCGCCCCCTCTCGCGCAAGGGACTTCGCCATGTATCTCACCCAAGGCCTTCATCGATCCGCATCCACCACACCCGATCGCGCAGCAACGGTGTTCGGCGATCGCGTGCGGACTTTCTCGGAGCAGATCGACCGCGTCGCGAGATTGGCGGCCGGCCTGCATTCCGTCGGAGTCGAGAGCGGCGATCGCGTGGCGATGCTCGCCTTCAACAGCGACCGATACTCTGAGTACCTGCTCGCGGTGCCGTGGGCCGACGCCGTACTCAACCCCGTGAACATCCGGTGGTCGCCCGTGGAGGTCGCGTACGCACTCAACGACTCCGACACCAAGGTCCTGCTGGTCGACGACACGTTCGGTGCCATGGTCCCGGCACTACGCCCGGCCTGTGCCGGCCTGCAGACCATCGTCTACTGCGGAGACGGTGCCACCCCCGAGGGCATGGTCTCCTACGAGGACCTGGTGGCGACCCACGATCCCATTCCCGACGCGCGACGCAGCGGCGACGCACTCGCCGGCCTGTTCTACACCGGTGGCACCACAGGTTTCCCCAAGGGCGTCATGCTCTCGCACGCGAACCTCGTCACCTCCGGCCTGGGAACGGTGGCGACCGGGCAGCTGCTCGACGACGCATCGATCCTGCTCCATGCCGCTCCGATGTTCCACCTCGCCGATCTGGCCGCGTGGGTGGGTCAGGTCATGCTCGGCGGCACCCACGTCATGGTTCCGTTCTTCGAGCCGACCGCCGTCCTCGGAGCGATCGCGAAGCACTCGATCACCGATGTCCTGTTGGTACCGACAATGATTCAGCTTCTCGTCGACCACCCCACGTTGAGCGAGTTCGATACCTCCTCGCTGAGCCGCGTGCTGTACGGGGGATCACCGATCTCCGCGGGTGTCCTCGAGCGCACCCTCGCCCGGCTCCCGCAGGCTCGCCTCACTCAGGCCTACGGCATGACCGAGCTCGCACCCGTCGCGTCGCTGCTCTGGCCGGAACACCATGTGGGAGAACGCATCGGCTCGGCCGGTCGCGCGGCCCCGCACTCGGAGATCCAGATTCTCGGCCCCGACGACGAGAAATTGGCCACCGGATCCGTCGGCGAGATCTGCGTTCGCGGTGGACACGTGATGCTGGGCTACTGGAACAAGCCGGACGAGACCGCGGCGGCCGTTCGCGACGGTTGGATGCACACCGGCGATGTCGGCTACCTCGACGCCGACGGATTCCTGTTCGTCGTCGATCGACTCAAGGACATGATCATCACCGGTGGCGAGAACGTCTACAGCGCCGAGGTCGAGAGCGCACTGAGCCTGCACCCCTCGGTGCTGGCCTGCGCCGTCATCGGTGTTCCCGACGGCGAATGGGGCGAACGCGTCCACGCCTGTGTTGTGCTGGCCGAGGGCACCTCGCCGACGGTCGAGGAACTTCGCGATCACACCCGCAGCTACGTTGCCGGATACAAGACGCCGCGCACCATCGAGTTCGTCACCGCACTGCCCATGAGCGGCGCGGGCAAGATCCTCAAGCGCGAACTGCGGGACGCCTACGTCGCCACGGAGTCCACCGAAGCACTTCTGTGATCACGCAACGGTCGATGTTGCCTGACGAGTCCTCGGGTCACAGCCCGCGCGCTCGAGAATTTCGTCCTGATGAATCTCGGCCTCACCCATGCCGGTCGCCGCAATTCGCTCGTAGTCGTCCACCAGTGAATCGCCAACGCGCGCATAGCGTTCGAGCCATGCGCGCGCAGGCCGGCACGCAGCTGCTCGAGTTCAACTGTCAGTTACGGTGGTCCCCACTGACGAGCAGCGGCACGATGTTGCGGTGTGCAAACGCAAGCAGATCGTCGTACGAATCGAGCGGAGCAGCGGCCGTCGGCGTCAACAGAATCGAATGAACAACGCGTACAACGATTTCCGGCGCGTCGGGCACCGCGAACGTATCTGATTGCAGTTCACCCCTTGCGATGTGCGCGGCAGCGTCGATCGCGGGCCCCAGCAACGCCGACGCATTCGTGGTCAACTGCTCGAGCACCAAGGAACTTTCGGAATCGAACATCGTGAGCAGCACCGGATTGGTGCGCACCGAGTCGATGGTCGTGGCGAATCCGTGCGCCGCCCGATCCGCCCGTGACGTCTGCTCCGCGGCCGCAGCCGTCACCGCCACCAACAGTCGCGACGACTCCCGCGCCATGACGGCCCGGACCAAGTCGTCCTTGGATCCGATCCGGCGATAGACGGTCACCCGGTTGATTCTGGCGCGCTTGGCCACGTCGCCGATGGTGGTCCGAGGAATTCCGACCTCACCGAACAGCTCCAAGGCGGCATCGAGAATCGGGCCGTCGTCACCGTCAGGATGCATCGCTCGATCCTAACGGTCGACCGACTCGAGCTGAATGCAACATTGCAACACTTTGTGTTGCTATGTAGCATCGAGTTCGACATCGGGAAGAAACGGGGTTCGAAATGTCACGAAACAAGACGGTCGACTCGAACGGGCGCTACACGGACGAGTCCTACGCGATAGTGGCGCGCGCGGTGACATTCGACTGGTCCGGCGTTCCACTGCAATACATCCCTCACGAGTGGTACGCCACGCACTTCTGGAACGTGATGCACCTGGTCCTGCCCGAGGGGGAACGCGCGATGGCAGATGTGTTCGCCCGTGCCCTGCCGTTCATCGACGACCGGCGACTGCACGAGGAAGTCGTCGGATTCGTCGGCCAGGAAGCAACGCACGCGTCCTCCCACGAGAGCTTCCGCAATTACCTCGTCGCGCACGGAGTGGACATCGAACCGATTCTGCAGCGGATTCGCTTCGCCGTCGGCGTGGTGTTCGGCGACCACGGACTCACCGGCCGCGCCGGAAAAGCCTGGCTGAACGAGCGCCTCGGAATCTATGCAGCGGCAGAGCACTTCACTGCCGTGGTGGGCGAATGGCTGCTCGACAACACACAATTCGACCGCATCGGCGTCGACCCCACGATGCTGGACCTGCTGCGCTGGCACGGCGCGGAGGAGCTCGAGCACCGCAACGTCGCATTCGACGCGTTCCAGTACGTCGACGGGGGTGGATTCCGCCGCGCCCGCACCGCGGTGATAGCCAGCGCGGGGTTGGCCGTGCTGTGGTTCAGCACCGCCGCGTACCTGTACAAGAATTCGGTTGCCACGCCGCGCACCGGCAAGCGCCGAATGCGCACCCCCTGGCCGCTCGCTTTCGCACGCGCGTCACGCAAGAACCTCATCCCCGGTCTGTCGTTCCTGTTCGTACAGCTCGCCCTCTACATCCGTCCGGGCTTCCACCCTTCGAAGATGGGCGACATCGACAAGGCCGTGCAGTATCTGGCAGTGTCCCCCGCGGCCTTGGCGGCCCAGCGGTGACACCTACAGCACCTCCAGTGCACAGCCATCTCGGCGAGATCACCGCGACAGCACCGGGAAAGGGACTGCGGGCCGTCGGTGCCGCGTCCCGCCTCTACGCCGCACTCGTCACCGATTCGTCGATCGTGACGGCCCTGTCCCCTGCGCGGCCCCGGCGACGCGTCGGATACGAATTCGAGACCGTCGTCGACGACACGATCGACGAGGCCGAGGACGTTCGCTCACTGTTGCTGTCTCGCAGAGACGGTGCACCGCTTCCGACGTGGTTGCCCGGTGCGCACATCGACGTCACCACCCCGTCCGGCTCGGTGCGGCAGTACTCGCTCGCCGGTCGCCCCGGCGCAGATGATCGCTACCGCATCAGCGTCCGCAAGATCACCGGCGGCACCGCGTCCACCGAGATTCACACCCTCGCCCGCGGCGATGTTCTCCGCGTTCGCGGACCCCGCAACGCTTTTCCGATGGCCGAGGCCGAGCACTACCTCTTCGTGGCCGCCGGAATCGGCATCACACCCATCCGGGCGATGATCGAACGCGCCGCCCAGGACGGGGCGCGGTGGACGCTGTACTACCACGGTCGCTCTCGGGCGAGTCTGCCGTTCGTCGCCGTGCTGCAGCAGTTGGCACTGACCTCGCGTGGCCAGGTGATCGTCAAGACCGACGATGTAGACGGATTTCCCGTTCCGGCGGACATCGTCGATCTCGGGATGGGCAACTCCGCGATGTACGTCTGCGGGCCTGCGGCACTGTCGAGCAGGCTTCGCGCCGAGGCCCTCTCGAGTACGGCCGTCCGTGAATTCCACACCGAATTGTTCGCGCCCGCACCGGTGGTGGACGGCACGCCGTTCGTGTTGCAGCTCGACCGTTCCGGCGAGACCGTCGAGGTCGGTGCCCAGGAGACCGCTCTCGACGCCCTCCGTCGGTCGAGGCCGGACCAGCCCTATTCCTGTCGCCAGGGCTTCTGCGGAGCGTGCGTGGTCGGTCTCGTCGGCGGACGCGTCGATCACCGCGACCGCGTTCTCGATGCCTCCGAACGCGAGAACTCTCTCACCCTGTGTGTCTCGCGTGGTGCCGTCGACGGCGAAGTTCTCGTCCTCGATCTGTAGAAGGAGCTCGAACTCTCATGACTGCAACACAATCCGGCACGGCAATGCCGCAGATCGACGTCGCCATCATCGGCGCGGGTTTCGGTGGTCTCGGTGCCGCAATCCGACTCGAGCAGGAAGGACGCGGCGACTTTCTGATCTTCGAGCGCGACACCGCCGTCGGTGGAACGTGGCACGTGAACACCTATCCCGGTGCGCAGTGCGACATCCCGTCCGCGCTGTACTCCTTCTCGTTCGCGCCCAACCCGGACTGGACGCGGCTGTACCCGCTGCAGCCCGAGATCGAGGCGTACCTCAACGACTGCACCGACAAGTTCGGGATCCGCGATCGAATCCGCTTCGGTCACGAGGTACTGGACGCAACCTGGAACGACGAGCGGGCCCGATGGGTGGTGCGGACGAGTGCAGGAACGTGGTCGGCGCGCATCCTCATCGGAGCCCTCGGTCCGTTCAGCGAGCCGGCCACACCCGAGATCGACGGCCTGAAATCGTTCCGAGGCACCGTATTCCATTCGGCGAAGTGGAACCACGAGCACTCCGCCGAGGGGCGACGCGTCGCCGTCATCGGCACCGGAGCATCTGCGGTCCAGTTCGTTCCGCGTCTTGCCCCCGAGGCCGCACACCTGACTCTGTTCCAGCGAACGCCGACATGGATTCTTCCGCACCCCGACCGGCCGATCTCCGAATCCGGCAGATCCGTGCTCAGGAAGTACCCCCGGGCCCAGCGGGCCATGCGCCGCGTGTTCGATCTGTTCCAGGAAGCGTTGGTCCCCGGACTCATCGGCCATCGCTCGTTGCTGGCACCGCTCACGGCCATGGGGCGTGCCCACCTTCGTCGCCAGGTGAAGGATCCTGTTCTTCGCGCGAAGCTCACGCCTGGTTACGAATTCGGCTGTAAGCGACCTACCTTCTCGAACAAGTTCTATCCCGCACTGTGCCGAGAGAACGTCACCGTGGAGACCACCGGGATCGCTCGGATCGTGCCCGAGGGCATCGTCACCACCGACGGGACCGTGCACGAGGTGGACGCGATCGTCCTCGGGACGGGATTCACCGTCTCCGGCCACACCGGCTTCAGGCGCATCGTCGGCCGCGACGGAAAGTCGTTGGCAGACAAGTGGCCCGACGGTGAAATGTCGTCGTACCGGGGTACGACGGTGCACGGCTTCCCGAACTTCTTCATGCTGCTCGGCCCCAATTCGGTGGTGTACACCTCGCAGGTGGTCACCATCGAGGCGCAGGTGAACTACATTCTCGCGGCGTTGCGCGCTATGGACTCCCACGCGATCGCCTCGCTCGAGGTGAGCATGCGTGCGCAATCGGCATTCGCCGAACACACTGACCGCACGCTCGCGGGTTCGGTGTGGAACTCCGGCGGATGCAGCAGCTACTACCTGAGCCCGTCGGGCCGAAACGTGACGTACTGGCCCGGTTCGGTGCGTAACTTCACCCAGCGTATGGCCACGATCGATCTCGACCATTACCACTGGCGCAGTGCGGATTTCCAACCCGATACCCAGCTCGTCACAACGAAGGACCTCGCATGAACAATCGCATCGAGCTCGACGGGAAAGTGGCGTTGGTGACCGGTGGAGCGCGTGGAATCGGAGCCGCAACGGTCGCGGAATTGGTATCCGCTGGTGCCTCGGTGGCAGTGGTGGATCGAGACTTTCCGCCGGACGCCGTGAGTTCCGAACGGATCCTGCTGCTCACCGGCGACGTCACCGATCCCGACGCGATGGCAGACTGCGTCGCCGCGACGGTGAGCACGTGGGGCCGTCTCGACTTCGTGATCGCCAACGCCGGCATCACACCGCCGCCCGCCACGATTCGGTCGATCGACCGCGTGGTCTTCGACTCGGTGATGGCCGTGAACTTCGGCGGTGTGCTCAACATCGTGCGGGCCGCAGCCGACGAGATCGTGGCGAGCGGGGGTCACATTCTGCTCGTATCATCCTGTGCCGCCTTCACTCCCGGCATGGGCGGGTCCGCGTACATGGTGAGCAAAGCGGCGGTCGAACAGCTCGGTCGCGCCCTGAGGATCGAACTCGCCGCCGTCGGAGCATCGGCCGGCCTTGTCTACTTCGGTGTGGTGGATACCGACCTCGCACGCCACACTCTCGACAACGATCCGATGGGCCGGCGAATCGGCGGATTCCTCCCATGGCCGCTGAACAGGCGATTGCCCTCCCAACGCGCCGCGGAATTGCTGGTCCGGGCGGTGCATACGCGTCGGGCACGGCTCGTCGCGCCGGCCGTATGGACGCCGTACTTCTGGTTCCGCGGAGTTCTCAATCCGGTTCTGGAACGCAGGCTCGTCCGGGACTGTCGAGTTGCGGGCATCATCCGTGATCTGGAGAAGACACGCGCCCACTGACTCTTTCCGGCCTGGGCTACCCGCGCTCCCCGTCCACGCTGGGTACGTCACTCATCGGGGGCAGAGGTCGTGCGCACAGATCCTGGGCATCGTCGTCGGGCACTCCCAGCGCAAGCAGCACGCTGTATGCCATCGCGTCGACGGCCTGCGCGTCGTCACGATCCGGCTGCTCGAGCAGTAATTGGCCCAAGCCGACAAGTGCGCCTGCCACGAGCGCCAGGGACAGCTGGATGTCCGGTACGCGGAAGTACCCTGCGTCCACTCCGGCTCCGATGTCCCTCGCCGCTCGGGGACCCAGACCGTGCTGCGAAGTGATCAGTTCGGGGCCGGAGTGAATGAGCACCCGGCTCAGTTCCGGTTGCAGACGGAAGAGGCGGCCGGAGATCCGAAACGATCGAGTGAACGCATCGGCCGGATCGGCATCGACGTCGGTCAGCGAATCGAGATACATGCCCAGCAACTCCAGGGCACCGTCTACTGCAGCCTGGAACAGCTGGTCCCGACTCTCGAAGTGGTTGTAGAAGGAACCCATGCCCACATCCGCGGCCTTGGTGATCTCCGCAATCGGCACGTTCAGTTCCCCGGTGGCAATGAAGCCCTGCGCGGCGGAAATCAACGCACCACGCGTCTGGGCTTTGCGACGCTCGAGTCGATTGGGGGTTTGGGTCATGTTCCCTACTCGATTCTCCACTGGACGACGCTTTGACTCTTCCTCACCGCTGACGAATTTGTCAACACTATTGACTGATGATGCAGTCATAGGTGACGATAGTGTCACCAACGAGGGAGGGCTTCATGGGACACGACGTCGACGGCCACAAGGACATGCACGTGGACCAAGGCGCACTCCCCGGCGAGCACCCCGGTCGCGCGAAAGATCCGATCATCAAGGTTCGAGACATCGCCTGGCTGGAATTCCGCAAGCCGGATCTGATCAAGGCAGAGGCTTTCGCCGTTGCCTTCGGTTTCACCGTCTCGCTGCGCACGCCGGAAGAGATCCACCTACGCGGCACACAGGTCGGCGCACCGTGTGTGATCATCCGGCGGGGTAAGCGAACACGCTTCGTCGGTGCCGCTTTCGCCGCGGCCGACGACGCGGACCTCGTGACACTGGCCGACGCCACCGGGCAGCGGGTGCAGCGTCTACCCGACACACTCGGAGGCATAGCGGTCACTCTCACCGACCCTGGCGGACAGCCGGTCCAGGTGGTGTCCGGATACACCGAGCATCCCGAACTACCGGGCCAGCAAGCGCACACCTACAACTTCGGCGACCCGCGTCACCGACTGAACGCGACGCAGCGGCCACCGCGTCAGCCCGCCCGAGTCCAGCGCCTGGGACACGTGGTGCTCCAACGCACCGGCTATCTCGAGAATCTCGACTGGTACCTGCACCACCTCGGCCTGATCGTCAGCGACTTCCTCTACTACGACGGCCAGCGTGATCGTGGTCCGGTGATGAGCTTCATCCGCTGCGACCGCGGCAACACTCCGTCCGATCATCACACTCTCGCAATGACTCTCGGCCCGTCCAACCGATACGTGCATTCCGCGTACCAGGTGTCGGATCTCGACGCGATCGCCGCGGGCGGCGAGTACCTGACCCAACGCGGGTACCGACATTCGTGGGGTATCGGCAGGCATATCCAGGGCAGCCAAATATTCGACTACTGGCGTGATCCCGACGGCTTCCTGGTGGAACATTTCAGCGACGGCGACATGTTCGACAACTCCCTCGAACCCGGCTGGGCCCCGATGACGGCATCCGGCCTGGCCCAGTGGGGACCGCCTGCGTCGAAGGACTTTCTCGGAATCGCCCCCAGCAGAGCGTCATTGCACGAGCTGAAGTCGATCCTCTCCTCGCTACGCAACGACAACGAATTCGACACCGAACGCCTTCGCGGCCTGATGAAAGTGGCATCCTCATGAGCATCGCTGTACTCCGCACCGCCGACGCCTGGTGGGTCGAGACCCCCGCCGGCGCATCCCGCATCGACACCTCCGCGGTCACCACCGCCGAGCTACTCGCCGATCGGGCGGCTATCGAGTCCGCGCGCAACGCTACCGATGTCGTTGCTGTGGAGACACTGTCGTTGATCTCGCCGGTGACGGCACCCTGCCGCGTCATTGCGAACATGACCAACTACGTCTCCCACGTCAAGGACTCGGGGATGAACCCCGAGACGGTTCCGCTGACGTTTTTTCGCAAGACCTCCGGTTCCATCAGCGGACCCACCGACGACGTGATCAAGCCGCCGCACGTCAAGCTGCTCGACTACGAGATCGAGATCGGCCTGGTGTTCGGCAAGACGCTCACCGTCGGAACCAAGGTCGACGCCTCCAACGTGGCGGACTACGTCGCCGGGCTCGTGATCACCAACGACGTCTCGGCCCGCGATGTTCAGCTGCCGAAAACTCAGTTCTACGAGGGCAAGTCGTATCCCACCTTCACACCGGTCGGACCGCGCCTGGTACTTCTGGAGGCCGGTGAGTTCGACCGGTTCGGTGAACTCGCATTGACACTGCGGGTCAACGGCTCTGTGCGACAGGACAGTACGGTCGCCGATATGATCTACCGTCCGGTCGAATCGCTGAAGGCGCTGAGCAAGTTCCAGCGCCTCGACGCGGGTGATCTGCTGCTCACCGGCACTCCCGGCGGTACTGCGTTGAAGGCCCCCGCCAAGCCGATCGAAATGATCGGATCGTTGGTTCCGCCGTCGGTCAAGTGGAAGGTCTTCTTCAAGAAGCAGGCCAAGAATCCAGCGTTCCTCAAGGACGGCGACGTCCTCGAACTGACCTGCTCGACGCCCGACGGAGCCCTCGATCTGGGGGTCCAACGCACCCGGGTCTCCTACCGATGACCGGTACCGAGTCCGACGGCACGCACTTTCCGGTGGTGATCGTCGGCGCCGGTCCGACGGGGATGACCGCTGCATTGCTGCTGGGCCGTTACGGCGTGCCCTGCCTCGTGCTGGACAGGTGGGAGGACGTCTACCCTCAGCCGCGCGCCGTGCACCTCGACGACGAGGTGTACCGGATCCTCGGCGATCTGGGCCTGGCCGAGGACTTCGCCGCCATCTCCCGCCCCGGTCGAGGACTGAGGTTGTGCGACAACACTATTCGCACGCTTGCCGAGTTCGAGCGAGATCCCGACGATCGACCACACGGTTACCCACAGGCCAACATGTTCGATCAACCCGATCTCGAACGTCTGATGCGGACCCACATTGCGCGATTCGACTGCGTGGAGATGCGCGGAAACTGCGAGATCACCGACGTGCAGAACCTGAGGGACTCGGTTCGGGTCCGGTACGACTCGACCGAGGACGGAACCCCGCACTGGGTGACCGCCGACTACGTCCTCGGCTGCGACGGGGCGAACAGCATCGTGCGGGCATCCATCGGGTCGAAGATGCAGGACCTCGGGTTTGCGCAGCGATGGTTGGTGGTCGATATCGCCACCGATGCGGAGCTCGACCAGTGGGACGGCGTGCACCAAGTGTGTGACTCGGAGCGCTCGGCGACGTACATGCGCATCGGCACCAGCCGCTATCGCTGGGAGTTTCGACTACGCGACGACGAGACCATGGACGCCTACACCGACCTGGCATCGATCCGTCCCCTGATCGCGCCGTGGCTCGGAGCTGTGGACGACCCCGACATGGAGCTTATTCGCTGCGCCGAGTACACCTTTCGGGCACAGGTCGTCGACCGGTGGCGCGATCGCCGGGTCTTTCTGCTCGGCGATGCCGCACACTTGACGCCGCCCTTCATCGGGCAAGGGATGGGCGCAGGGCTGCGAGATGCGCGGAACCTGATCTGGAAACTCGTCGGCGTGCTCGACGGGCATCTCCAGGAAACCTCGCTCGACAGCTACGAGACCGAGCGAAGGACCCACGCCAAGCAGATGATCGAATTGGCAGTGGCTATCGGACGGGCCATGACCGGCGGCAGCCGGCTCACCGGCATCCTGCGCACGAACATCGCACCTGCACTCGGCTACCTGCCGTTCGTCGGTGCCAAGGTCACCGCCAGCACCACACCGGCACTCGCTCGATCGCAGTACGTTCTGCGTTCGCCCGTGCCGGTCCGCACGCTGGCCGGAAAGCTCTGTCCCAACAGCCCGTTGGACAACGGAATGCGCGTGGACCGCCTCGCACCGGGGAAGTTCATGTTCGTCTCGTCGACGCCCTTGGCCAGCGGGCACCGTCGAGAGATCGAACGTCGGGGGGCCGTCGTCGTCGAGGTGGCGGCATCGTCCGATCTGGGAGTCTGGCTGCGCAGCGGGCACGCTCTCGCCGCGATCGTGCGACCGGACCGCACGGTCATGGCGTCGGGCACCTCGGTGCCGTCGATGTACACCCAGGTGCCGACCACTGCTTATCGGACGAGCACATGCCCAGAACCCGTTGCGACGAAGCCGAGGCCCACTCGCACAGCAACCAAGAGGCGTAGATGAACACTGCAATTGTCACCGGAGCGACGTCCGGTATCGGTGAGGCCGTCACCGAGGTGCTGATCGCTCACGGCTACCACGTCATCGGAACGAGCCGCAACAGCTCGTCGGTGGTCGACCCCATACCCGGTGTCGACTATCGCGATCTGGATCTGACGGACCCGGTATCGATCCGAGCGTTCGTGGACGGCCTCGCCGACACCACGGTGGACGTGCTGATCAACAATGCAGGCGAAAGCCAGTGCGGTCCACTCGAAGAGCTGCCCATCGAGGCCATCACCCGCCTCTTCCAGCTCAACGTATTCGGAGCGATCGAGTTGACCCAGGCCGTACTGCCGGGCATGCGCGATCGTGGCAGCGGAAAGATCGTCAACATCGGGTCGATGCTCGCAAGTTTTCCGCTGGCCTACCGTTCGTCGTACGCCGCCACCAAGGCGGCCATCAAGGGGTTCGCCACGGCCGCGCGCTACGAGCTCAAGCCCTATGGAATCGACATCACCACAGTCGAACCCGGCTCCATCGCCACCGGGCTCTCGGCCCGTCGCACCAAGTACTGCGGCCCGCATTCGCCGTACCTTCGCGACTTCACCACTGTGATCTCGCAGCTGGACGCCAAAGAGGCCGAGGGGATCACGGCCGAGACCGTCGCCCTCACCGTCCTCAGAGCCGTCGAGGACAAGAAGACGCTGCCCATCTACGCGGTCGGCAGCAATGCTCCGGCGGTGTTCTTCGCCCAGCGATTGCTTCCGCGCACAGTGCTCGAACTGTTCACGGCCCGTGCCTACGGACTTCCCAGCAAGCGGCCGGTGAACTAGCGGAACAGGTTGGCGACGAACGGAATCGTGTCGGCCTGCGACTGGACGAAGGCCCCACTGTGGTCGGTGTTGTAGGCCCTGAACGTCACCGGCTGACCGTTGGCCGTCAGACGTGCGACGTAGGCCGCGGTGGTCGGAAACGGAACGTCGATGTCCTGCAGGCCGTTGCCCATGAAGAAGGGCTTGTCGAAACCGGTCTCGGGCATCGCCATGTACTCGTCGAGCACGGCAGTGAAGTTCGGCAGACCGGTCAGTGGCGCGGTGAAGAAGTCGCCGATCGTCACACCGTCGAGTTGTGCCTCGAAGTCCGATACGCACGTAGTCTCGGCCAGGTCTGCGTACTTCTTCCCGAGCGGGGTCAGGATGTCGTCCAGCCCGAGCTCGGGATGCGCGTAGCGCAGTGACGCGCCGATGTACGCGACGTAGGCGGTCAGGCCCGACGGCAGTTCCACCGGCGGAACGCCGGGTCCACCGATAGAGAGCAACTTCTCGATGTACGCGGGAGTTCCGGTACCGACCGCCCCGCGGTAGTGGAGATCGGGGCCGCCGAATTCGGTCGCGTATCGAGCGGTGTAGATCGCTGCGCCACCGCCCTGCGATTGGCCGACGGCCACCCAGGATCGTGAGAGGTCCTCGCTATGGTTGCGGCCCGCCTTGACCATGTCGACCACGTTGTGAGCCGTGGTTCGACCGTCGAGATAGGTCGGCAATCCGGGCGTTCCGAGGCCGGCATAGTCACTGGCGACGATGGCGTAGCCCTGCGCGAGCCAGTTCGCCAGGTACGGCAGATCCCGCTCGGCGTAGGACGGACCGATCAGCGACGGCGCACACGCGTCGCCGAGCCCGGAGGTGCCGTGGGCCCACGAGATCACCGGCCAGCCACCCTCCGGCGCAGTGCCCGGCGGAAGGAAGACGGTGCCGGTGCTCAGCGCCTTCTCCCCGAAGGTGTCGGTGGTGACGTAGGTGAGCACCTCGGCCGAGGCCGCGCCGGGAATCCAGAGATCGCGATCGAGATCGCGCGTCGAGACGACGTCGCCGATCTCCTGAGTGATCGCGGGTGCAGCGGAAGCAGGTACGGCCAGCAGCGCCGTCATCATGCTCGACGCGACAGCCGCGGTCACTGCGAGGGCACCGATCCGACGCCGAGAGGTCACTGGGTCTCCATTTCGTTCGAGTGTGCGAAGCCACCGCGTTCGTCGATGCGCGCCACCTTGTAATACACGATCGCTCCGATCCATACGACGAAGAACGTGCCGACGACGAGTTGGCCGGCCAGATTGAGATCGATGACGGCCAACGCGTCCCACAGTCCGCCGGTCAGCTCGAACTGCTCGGCGAGCAGGGTCAGCAGCTGCACCGTGCCGATCACCAGTGCCACGAAGACGGACAGTCCCGTCATCGTCATGTTGTAGTAGATCTTGCGCACCGGCGTCACGAATGCCCAGCCGTAGGCCTTGGACATGAAGATGCCGTCGATGGTGTCCATGGTGGTCATGCCCGCGGCGAACAGAACCGGGAGCGCGATGATCGCCATCGGCGGGAGTCCCCCGGCCATAGCCGTCGTGCCTGCGATCGCGAGCAGACCGACCTGAGTGGCGGTATCGAAGCCGAGACCGAACAGCAGACCCAGCGGGTACATCTGCCACGAGTGGTTGATCAGCTTGTCGTAGCGGCCCCGGAACAGTCGATTCATGAGCCCGCGCTTGGCCAGCAACTCGTCGAGACCGGCTTCGGTGTACTCACCTCGCTTCGCGCGTCGCCAGACTCCGACGATTCCCGCGAGCACTGCGATGTTCAACGCCGCGATGAGATACAGGAACGTTCCGGACACCAGCGTGCCGATGATGCCACCGACTCCGGCGAACGCGTCCTGAAACGCCGTCGCCTGCGACGCGACGAAGGCGATGGCGGCCACGAAGACGAACACGACCGTCGAATGACCCAGCGAGAAGAAGAGCCCGACGGCCAACGGCCGCTTGCCCTTCTGCAGCAGAAAGCGGGTGGTGTCGTCGATGGCTGCGATGTGATCGGCGTCGAATGCGTGCCGGAGTCCGAGGGTGTATGCCAACACGCCTGCGCCGGCGTAGACGAGCGTGCCGTCGGCTCCGGTGAGGTTGTGGATGCTCGGAATGGAGTTGTAATGCGTGAACAGCCCCCACCCGATCACGTGCAGAGCGACGACGAAGCCGGCCATGGCCAACAGCCGAGGGATCTCGTCGAGAGTGAATCGACTCTGCCGTCGTCCGAGCTCGACGCGCGAGAGTTGGGTCGTCATTCAGACATTGTGGCCGACATCGAGGATTTGCTCTTCCTATGGAGCGCAGGTGCGCTGAGTGTCCACTATTTGTGTCCGCAGGCGGGATCGCGATCGGTGAAGCGAATTGTGGACACTCAGGTCAGTGCGACACGCCCAAGGCCCCCAGCGCCATCGCTCGCAGCACCGGCCTGGCACTACGAGATGGAGTACGCCCCGCACTGTAGGGCGTCGAGTTGATCAGACCGAAGACCGCGTGCGCTGTGGTCCGAGCATCGGCCTCGTTCAACTCCGGGTCGACGGCACAGAGCACCGCGACCCACAGTTCCACGTACTCACGCTGCATTCGGCGCACCTTGCGTCGGGCTCCCTCGGGGAGGCTCTGCAGGTCGCGATCCTGGATGCGAATGAATGCCGGTGTCTCGAAGGCGAAGTCGAGATGGAAATCGACCAGGGCCTGCACCGTGTCCGCATCGACGTCACGGGATCCGATCACGTCGCGACCGCCGCCGAGCAGATACTCCGAGATCCCGACCATCAGCTCGACGAGTACGGCCTCCTTGTTCGGAAAGTGGCGATAGACGGCCGGTCCGCTGATTCCGACTGCCGCGCCCAGATCCTCGAGCCGCACCGAGGTGAACCCGCGCTCGGCGAACAGCGATGCTGCGGCGTCGAGCAACTGCTGTCGCCGCTCGGCCTTGCGCTGCTCGCGCACCGTCGTCGGCCTTGCCTCCAGCTCCTGCACGGGCTCCCCCTCGACTCTGGACTCTCAGTTAATCGTAGTTTACTATGATGTCAGTTATCAACCATTAACTGAACTC
The DNA here is from genome assembly GCF_022810385.1 of Rhodococcus sp. ARC_M12. Lineage (NCBI taxonomy): Bacteria > Bacillati > Actinomycetota > Actinomycetes > Mycobacteriales > Nocardiaceae > Rhodococcus > Rhodococcus sp. ARC_M12. The sequence goes on from NZ_JALGQI010000004.1 coordinate 225,059, forward strand.
CTGTGACACCGGCGTCCAACCCCTAAGGCGTGCACCTCATGGCAATCGATATTGCTGCCAACCGGGCAGATCACGAGCTCCTCACCAACGAGCTGGCAGAACGGCTCGCCGCGGCGGCGCTCGGCGGCAGCGAGAAGTCTCGGGAACGGCACATCGCCCGCGGCAAGCTGCTCCCCCGCGACCGCGTCGACGAGTTGCTCGATGCCGGCAGCCCGTTTCTAGAGATCGCACCGTTGGCCGCCAACGGTCTCTACGACGACGAGTGCCCCGGTGCAGGAGTGATCGCCGGCATCGGACGTGTCTCCGGACGCGAGTGCGTGATCATCGCCAACGACGCCACCGTCAAGGGCGGCACGTACTACCCGATGACGGTGAAGAAGCATCTGCGCGCGCAGGAGATCGCACTGCAGAACACGCTGCCGTGCATCTACCTCGTCGACTCGGGCGGCGCGTTCCTCCCGCGTCAGGACGAGGTCTTTCCCGACCGCGACCACTTCGGCCGCATCTTCTTCAACCAGGCCACCATGAGCGCCAAGGGAATTGCGCAGATCGCGGCCGTCATGGGCTCCTGCACCGCGGGCGGTGCCTACGTACCTGCGATGAGCGACGAGGCGATCATCGTCAAGAACCAGGGCACCATCTTCCTCGGCGGCCCGCCACTGGTGAAGGCCGCGACCGGCGAGGTCGTCACGGCCGAAGAACTCGGCGGTGGTGATCTGCACTCGAAGATCTCCGGTGTCACCGACCATCTCGCCGACGATGATCGAGACGCATTGCGACGGGTGCGCCGCATCGTCTCCACCCTCGGGCCCCGCACCACGCGGCCGTGGGACGTCGTCACCACCCGTGCGCCCATCGCCGATCAGAGCGAAATCTACGACGTCGTCCCCACCGATCCCCGCACCCCGTACGACGTGCGTGAGGTGATCACCCGCGTCGTCGATGCAGGCGAATTCGACGAGTTCAAGGCCGAATACGGCAAGACGCTCGTCACCGGATTCGCCCACCTCCACGGTCATCCCGTCGGAATCATCGCCAACAACGGCGTCCTGTTCGCCGAATCGGCCATGAAGGGCGCACATTTCATCGAACTGTGCGACAAGCGCAGCATCCCGCTCGTCTTCCTGCAGAACATCACCGGCTTCATGGTCGGCCGCGACTACGAGGCAGGCGGCATCGCCAAACACGGAGCGAAGATGGTCACCGCGGTCGCCTGTGCCCGGGTCCCCAAGATCACCGTCGTCATCGGCGGCTCGTACGGTGCGGGCAACTACTCGATGTGCGGCCGCGCATACTCTCCGCGCTTCCTGTTCATGTGGCCCAACGCGCGTATCTCGGTGATGGGCGGAGAGCAAGCGGCGTCCGTGCTCGCCACGGTGCGCAGCGAACAACTCGACGCGGCGGGAAAGCCGTGGAGCGAGGACGACCAGGAATCGTTCAAGGCTCCGATTCGTGATCAGTACGAAAGCCAGGGCAACCCCTACTATTCGACGGCCCGCCTGTGGGACGACGGCATCATCGATCCGGCCGACACCAGACAGGTTCTCGGACTGGCCCTCTCGGCGTGCGCAAACGCGCCGCTCGAGCCGGTCTCCTACGGCGTTTTCAGGATGTGACGACAGATGACCACGATAGACACCATTCTGATCGCCAACCGCGGCGAAATCGCCGTACGGGTGGCACGAACACTGCGCCGCATGGGAATTCGTAGCGTCGCCGTCTACAGCGATGCCGACGCCGATGCCCGCCACGTCCGTGAGGCCGACACGGCCGTGCGGCTCGGACCGGCCAGCGCTCGCGAGAGCTATCTCGACATCGGCAAGGTGATCGCGGCGGCGAAAGCCACAGGAGCACAGGGCATTCACCCCGGCTACGGATTTCTTTCCGAGAACTCCGAGTTCGCCTCCGCCTGCGCCGAAGCCGGAATCGCCTTTCTGGGGCCTCCCGCGAAAGCGATCGAAGTGATGGGCGACAAGATCACGGCGAAGGCCGCAGTCAGCGCATTCGGTGTGCCCGTAGTCCCGGGAATCTCTCGCCCGGGCCTCACCGACGCCGATCTCATCGCCGGCGCGCCGGACGTCGGTTTCCCGGTGCTCGTCAAGCCCTCCGCCGGTGGCGGCGGAAAAGGTATGCGGCTCATCGAGCGCGCCGAGGATCTCCCCGCCGCGTTGACCAGCGCACGACGCGAGGCCGCCTCGTCGTTCGGCGACGACACCCTCTTCCTGGAGCGATTCGTGTTGCGGCCCCGGCACATCGAAGTACAGATCCTCGCCGACGGCCACGGCAACGTCATCCATCTCGGCGAACGCGAATGCAGCCTGCAGCGACGCCATCAGAAGGTCATCGAAGAAGCACCGTCACCGCTGCTCGACGAACAGACCCGGGCGCGCATCGGCGAGGCCGCCTGCAACACCGCCCGCAGCGTGGACTACTCCGGTGCCGGCACAGTCGAATTCATCGTCTCGGCCGACAACCCGGACGAGTTCTTCTTCATGGAGATGAACACCCGGCTGCAGGTCGAGCATCCGGTCACCGAGATGGTCACCGGCCTCGACCTCGTCGAGTGGCAGGTTCGGGTGGCATCGGGCGAGCCTCTGACTCTCGAGCAGGACGACATCACGCTCACCGGGCATGCGATCGAAGCGCGCGTCTACGCCGAGGATCCCGGCCGCGGATTCCTCCCCACCGGCGGCACCGTCGTCGGATTGCGTGAACCCACCGGCTCGGGGATCCGCGTCGACTCCGGACTTGCCGTGGGAACCGAGGTGGGCAGCAACTACGATCCCATGCTCTCGAAGGTCATCGCGCACGGACCCGATCGCGCGACCGCACTGCGCAGCCTCGATCGGGCGTTGGCCGACACCGCGGTACTCGGAGTCGTCACCAACATCGAGTTCGCACGGTTCCTGCTCGCCGATAACGACGTTCGCGACGGCAATCTCGACACCGGCCTGCTCGACCGTCGCGTCGAGCATTTCGCAGCCGCCGAGGCGACCGACGAAGCATTGATCGCCGCCACCGCGGTGGAGTGGCTCGACACGTGGCAGTCGGCGGGCCAGGACATCTGGGCAACTCCATCGGGGTGGCGAGTCGGAACGCATGCTCCGTTCCACCGTCGACTCGCGTCGGGAGGCCGGACGGCGCACGTGTCCATCACGGGACCCCTCGGTGCGGCGACAGTCGTCGTCGACGACGGATCGCCGCGCACCCTCCGCGCAACGGGCACCGAAGATTCCGTGAATATCGTCGTCGACGGCCTACGCGAATCGATGACCTTCGCCCGAATCGGCTCGGCTACCTGGATTTCCAGCTCCCGCGGCACCTGGCGAATCGATCGGATTGCCGAGGCGAGCGTCCGCGCAGACGATGCCCACTCCGGTGACGCCGAGATCCTCTCGCCGATGCCGGGTTCGATCATCGCGATCGGAACCGACTCCGGTAGCGCCGTCACCGCAGGCACGGCCATCGTCGTCGTCGAGGCGATGAAGATGGAACACACCCTGACCACCCCGATCGACGGCACGGTCGAACTCACTGTCGCAGTGGGGGATCAGGTCCGCGTCGACCAGATCCTCGCCCGAATCGTTCCCACCCACACCGAAGAGGACCAGCCATGACCGATCACCTGTCGTCGTCGAATCTGCCCGACGAGTACCAACAACTGGTCAAATCCGTTGCCGACTTCACTCGCACGGTCGTGGCACCGGTCTCGGCGAAACACGATGCCGAGCACTCGTTTCCGTACGAGGTCGTCGCCGGGATGGCCGAGATGGGCCTGTTCGGTCTGCCGTTCCCCGAGGAGTGCGGCGGTATGGGCGGCGACTACTTCGCCCTGTGCCTGGCACTCGAGGAGCTCGGCAAGGTCGATCAGAGCGTCGCCATGACGCTCGAAGCCGGCGTCTCGCTCGGTGCCATGCCGGTGTACCGCTTCGGCAACGACGCACAGAAGCAGCAGTGGCTGCCCAAGCTCACCGCAGGCAAGGCCCTGGCCGCGTTCGGTCTGACCGAGCCCGGCGCCGGCAGCGACGCCGGCGGTACCAAGACCACCGCCAAGCGCGACGGTGGTGACTGGATCATCAACGGCAGCAAGCAGTTCATCACCAACTCCGGCACCGACATCACCGAGCTGGTCACCGTCACCGCGGTGACCGGGGTCGACGAGGCGACCGGACGCAAGCAGATCTCCTCGATCCTCGTCCCCACCGACACTCCCGGCTTCGTCGCCGAAGCGGCCTACAACAAGGTCGGCTGGAACGCGTCGGACACGCACCCGCTCAGCTTCACCGATGTACGCGTGCCACAGGAGAATCTGCTCGGGCAGGAAGGCCGTGGATACGCGAACTTCCTGCACATCCTCGACGAGGGACGGATCGCCATCGCCGCGGTGTCGGTCGGTGCCGCGCAGGGTTGCGTGGACGAGAGCGTGAAGTACGCCAAGGAGCGTGAGGCCTTCGGTGCCCCGATCGCGCGCAACCAAGCGATCTCGTTCAAGATCGCTCGCATGGAGGCCCGCGCCCACACCGCGCGAACCGCGTACTACGACGCAGCGGCATTGATGTTGGCGGGCAAGCCGTTCAAGAAGGCCGCGTCCATCGCCAAGCTCGTCGCCTCCGAGGCGGCCATGGACAACGCGCGCGACGCCACGCAGATCCACGGCGGCTACGGCTTCATGAACGAGTACGTGGTCGCTCGCCACTACCGCGACAGCAAGATCCTCGAAATCGGTGAGGGCACAACCGAGGTGCAGCTGATGCTCATCGCCCGGAGCCTGGGACTGTGAGCGACAAGCGCATTCGCCAGCGCGGCCTGTGGTTCGAGGAGATGGAACTCGGCACCGTCTACGAGCACCGACCCGGCCGCACCATCACCGAGGCCGACAACACGTTGTTCACCACACAGACGATGAACACCCAGGCCCTGCACCTCGACGCGGCCTACAGTGAGACGACAGCGTTCGGCCAGCGACTGGTGAACTCGATGTTCACCGTCTCGACCCTCGTCGGACTGTCGGTGACGCAGTTGACCCAGGGCACCATCGTCGCGAACCTCGGCTTCTCCGAGGTCTCGTTTCCCAAGCCGCTGTTCCACGGCGACACCCTGTACGCCGAAACCGTGATCTCGGACAAGCGCGAATCGAAGTCTCGACCCGGCGAGGGGATCGTGACATTCACCCATACCGGCCGAAACCAACACGGAGACGTCGTCGCGATCGCGGTTCGCAAGACGCTCGTTCGGATGCGCCCGGAGGGTTCTGCATGAGTTGGCTGCCCCCTGGTCCGGCATGGCTGTTCTGCCCGGCGGACCGGCCCGAGCGATACGAGAAGGCAGTAGCCCGAGCCGATGTGGTCATTCTCGATCTCGAGGATGCCGTCGGTGCCGAAGACAAAGCCGACGCCCGCGAGTCCGTCGTGTCGACACCGCTGGACCCGTCGCGCACCATCGTTCGAGTCAACGCGCACGGCACCGAAGATCAGGCTGCGGACCTCGCGGCATTGCAGCAGACCGAGTACACAACCGTGATGCTGCCCAAATGTGAATCGGCCGAACAGATCGCGGCTCTGGCTCCACTCAATGTCGTCGCGCTGATCGAGTCCCCGCTCGGTGCGATGACGGTGTTCGACGCCCTCGCCGCCGACAACGCCATCGGTGCCATGTGGGGTGCAGAGGATCTGGTCGCAGCCATGGGTGGCAATTCGAGCAGGTACTCGGGCGGCCAGTACCGCGATGTGGCACAACATGTTCGGTCGCAGACGCTGCTCGCAGCCAAGGCCAGGGGGCTGTTCGCATTGGACTCGGTGTTCCTCGACATCCCCGATCTCGACGGTGTCCGCGTCGAAGCCGAGGACGCGGTAGCCGTCGGCTTCGACGGCAAGGTGGCCATTCACCCGAGCCACATCCCCGTCATTCGCGAGGCCTACGCGCCGACCCCCGAGGCGATCGAGTGGGCCACCGCAGTGCTCGACGCTGTTGCACGCAACCGCGGGGTCTTCACCTTCCGCGGTCAGATGGTCGACGCTCCCGTTCTCGCGCATGCTCGACGCATCATCGCAAGATGGCCGTCGTAGACCGGCGCGAATCACTGCACTTCGTCGACGACCGTCCGGGTCGCGTCGGCAACGAGGGAATTCATAGCGGGTGAATCCTCGACGCCAGAGGTCGTCGCGCTGAGAACGACCAGCAGGATCTTCTGCCCGTCCGGTCCGAGTAGCAGTCCGGCATCGTTGGAGACGCCATAGCTACCGGTGCCGGTCTTGTCTGCCGAGGTCCACTGTTCGGGGATTCCGGCGCGGAACCGGGCCTCGGAAGTCCGGGTGTCGGCCATCCACGCCAGCAACTGATCGCGCGAGGCCGGCGTCAGTACGTCGCCGTCGAGCAGAGTTCGGTAGCCGGCGGCCATCGAGTTCGGTGTCGTGGTGTCCCGTGGGTCGCCCGGAATGGCGGTGTTGAGTTCCGGCTCGACGCGATCGAGCCGGAATTCGGTGTCGCCCAGCGACCTCGCGAACTCGGTGAGAGCCGCTGTTCCGCCGGCCTCGCGGATCAGAAGATTGCCGGAGGTGTTGTCGCTCTCGGTCAATGCGGCCGCCGCCAGATCTGCGATCGTGACCACGGAGCCTGGTTCCCAATCGACTGCGGACTCGGGCACCTTGTCTTCTGCGGTGATCGTTCTGGTGTCGGTCAACTGCAGGTCTCCGGCATCCACAGCTGCTAGAACTGCGCCGACGGCATGCACCTTGAACGTAGAGCAGAACGCGAACCGTTCGTCGCCGCGATACGTTTCGGTCGCACCGGAGACGAGATCGATGGCACTGACGCCGAGACGGGCGGTCTGTCTTGCCTCGAGTTCGAGATAGTTCTGGTCGGCCGAAGCTTGCTCGGTGCCGGACTGGGACGTGCTCGTGTCGGGTCGTGGTGGTTCGGTGACGGTCGTCGAGGAACAGGCAACGCCAGCGGTCAGAGTCGCCATCGCGATCAGGGTGATCAGTCGGGTGGATGTCGAAATTCGCATGGGGTCAGCCGACCACAGAACCTTCGATAGGCAGCTACCGGGCCAGCGCGTGCGAGTCACGGCTGAACGGCTCAGGATTGTCTGGTCCCTTCCCAAACGACAGCCCCTCGTCGCCGGCATCGGCGAGCCGGCCCAAGACTGAACTCACAGGGCACATCTCCACTCGCAATGGACTGTTGGATGTACACCGAAGCGACAGTGTTGCGCCGGGAGATCTGCCTACGGGGACTCTCGGGCCTGATTCGAGTCACAGACACCGATAGCTACGGTGTCACTTCTTCAGCTATCGTTACTTCTGCTACGTATCGGAGGTCTCGATCGGTCTCGTAGTGAGGACCAGGGGTGTCGCCACGATCGAAGCGGTTGCGACAGGCACTAATCCAAACGCAATCGTCGGCGGTATCAAGAACTGCTGACCAGACGACAACAATCAGGAGGCACTGGATGAACTTCACCAAACGTGCGCTATTGAGCCCGGTCGTCGGAGCTATCGTCGCACTGGCGATTATCTGGGGCATCGGCGGAGACATCCCGCTCTGGCGAGCTGCATTGATGGTGCTCGTCGGCGCAGGCGTGGTCTTCGGACTGAATTTCGCGTGGGAATCCAATCCCTGGACCGAAGATCCCACTATCGACGAGCACCAGCAGGTGACGGCCCAATAGATGCACGTTCGACCACGTTCGACTCCCTGCCGCGCAGGCGAACGATACGGGCCGCGCCGATCAGTGCCGTGCTCTTCGGAGTATCCACGTCGTTCCGGCGGCGAACAGGCCGGCAGCGACACCGATACCCATCCACTGGACGATCGATAGGCCGTGCGGGTAGTCCGCGGCGGCACGCTCGTCTGCTGTCACGGCGCGGGGTTCTCCGAACTGCTTCAGCGTCGCAGCCCGGGTGAGTTCGTTGGTGGAGAGCGTTGTTGCCGAGCACATTGTCACCGACCACGGTGCGTCCTGTGTGTCGTAGGTGCCGGCGAAGACGAGGTACTCCTCTTTCAGGTCGAAGCCGGTTCCACACGCTGCGCTGTCACGTGCGGTGGACAACGTCGTCTTCGCGCCGACGTCGCCACGGAATATCTCGCGGACATCGAAGTCGTAGTAGACGGTGAAACCTTCTCGCCGCTCGGCGACCGCCGTTCCGGTGAATACAGCGTTGTCCCCCGAGGAGAAGTCCTCCAGTTGCTGTTCGGCTTGCGTTCCGTCTGTGTTGTAGGCACACGAGCAGGCATGAGCGACGCCCGGCCGAGCGAACGTCAATGCCACGCTGAGCGGCGCGACCAGAGCAACGGCCAGAGCCCCGCGAATCACCCGCTTCATCCCGAACGGCCTCGCACTGCACTCCACTCCGGCGAGGTCGACATCAGTCGTCGCCGGAGTCTCTGGCCAGGGGAGACGACCGCACTTTCTCGGACTCGGTGACGGTCGATTGGCCGTTGTGTTCACGGAATTGCGCTCGGGTGAGCGGCTGCACCTTCACCTTTTCGGCTCGCAGACCCATCACCAACGCAATGATCATCAGGGACACCAGAATGAAGATCGGTAGTCCGATCACGGTGATGACCTGCTGCAGGGCTTGCAGCCCCGCCTCACCGCCGAGCACGATCAACGTTGCGGCCACCGCGCCCTCGGTGACGCCCCAGAACACTCGTTGCCGCACGGGGCCTGCTTCACCGTCACCGGAACACAGCATGTCGATCACCAGCGATGCCGAGTCCGAGGAGGTCGCGAAGAACAGTGCCACGACGACCACTGCGATCCCTTGAACCAGGGTCGCGGCAGGGAAGTTCTCGAAGAATGTGAACATCGCCAACGGCACGCTCTCGGACACTGCTTCCGAGATCGGACCGCCGCTACCCCCGATTCCGTCGATTCTCATTGCCGACCAACCGAATACGACGAACCACACCAGCGTGAACAGCGAGGGAGCCACCAGCACACCGACGACGAATTGACGGATCGTGCGGCCACGCGAAATGCGTGCGAGGAAAACGCCCATGAACGGGGCCCAGGTGACGGTCCACGCCCAGTAGAAGACGGTCCAACCGCCCTGCCATCCCCACCCGCCATCGGAGGTGAACTCGGCCATGGCGTCGTTCCAGAAGGACAACGGAACGATGTCCTGTGCGTAGTTGCCGAAGCTCTCGAACACCTGGCGCAGCAGAAAGACGGTATCCGACGCGATCAGCACGAAGATCATCAAACCGACCGCGACGAGAATGTTCAGGTTGGACAGCCGACGCACACCCTTGTCCAACCCGACGGCAATCGAGACCGTCGCAACCAGAGTGAGCAGGCCGATGATCAGCACCTTCGACCACACGGCATCGGGAAGTCCGACGAGCTCACTCAAGCCGGCATTGATCTGAGAGGTGCCGAGCCCCAGCGACACTGCCAGTCCGAAGATCGTACCCAATACTGCGAACACATCGATGGTCTTACCGATCGGACCCGAAATGCGTTCCTTCAAAATCGGATAGAACACCGACGACACGCGCATCGGCAACTTGTACCGGTAGATGAAGAAACCGAACGCCAACCCCGGCAAGGTGAAGATCGCCCAGGTATGCAGGCTGAGGTGATAGAGGGAAATGCTCATCGCGTCCTGGGACGCTTCGACGCTGTACGGCTCCACGCCGTCGAAGGGTGGGGCGGAGAAGTGCGAAATCGGTTCTGCCACACCCCAGAACATCAGTACGGTGCCGATTCCACCCGCGAACAGCATGGCGAACCACGACAGGTTCGAGTACTGAGGTCTGTCGTCGTCTTCCCCGAGCCGCAGATGACCGTACCTGCTGACGGCGACCCAGATCAGAAACACCAACCACACCGTGACGCCGATGATGAAGAACCACCCGAGGTTCGTGACGATCCACTCCCTCCCGACCCCGAACGCGTTCCCCACCCAGTCCTGGAAGACGAGGAACAGGATCAGCAGCGTGATCGTCAGCCCGGCCGAAACGAAGAAGATGTGATTGTCGGTTCTGAGGCCCAGTTTGCGAGCAAGTGTGTCCACGGTTGCCGTCACCATCCTCGACGGCACGGTTCGTCGGATTCGGATCCTGCTCGGTCGTTGGGGTGTGCCGTCGCCGACCTTTAACCCTTGTTTACCAGAGCGGCCCTGTCCACCGTTGCTGCCGATTCGTTACCTGCTCGAATTGTGAACGCACCCATTCCTGGTGGTGCCCCTCGGTGCCGAGAGCTCACTGCGCGGTCCAGTTCGGATCGCGTTTCTGCAGGAATGCGGTGATTCCTTCGATGACGTCCTTCGTGGTGGTGAGTCGGTCCAGTTCCTGACGGTTCTGCAACCAGGAGTCTTCTTCGTGCGCGATTGTTCCATCAGTGATGCGTCGGGCCAGCCGTTTGGAGGCGCGCACTGCGAGCGGCGCACCCTCCGCGCAGAGGCGTGCGAGACCGAGTGCCGTGTCGAGAACGTCGTTCGGCGCGACCACCCTGTTGACCAACCCCCACCGCGCCGCATCCTGCGCGGAAATCGGCTGCCCCGTCAAGATCATCTCCAGCGCGATGTGTTCCGGGACGGCCGACATCAGCCTGAAAGCACCACCTGCACCGGCGATGAGTCCGCGGCGAATCTCGGGCAGGCCGAACACGGCCGTGTCCGAGGCGACGACCATATCCGAGACCAGGGCGATCTCGGTTCCTCCTCCCATCGCCGATCCGTTCACGGCCGCGATGACGGGCACCGATATCGGGTGCCGAACGATTCCGGCGAACCCCCAGTGCTCGGTGTCGAGTGGGGTGACCGCGGCAGGCCCTCCGGTTCCGAGTGCTTTCAGATCGGCACCACCACAGAAGGTCGCCGAACCCGCACCGGTCAGGACGATGGCCCTGATGTCGCGATCCTCCTCGGCCGACTCCCACGCCTCCCCGAGCAACGTGTGCACGCGGGCGTCGATGCTGTTGGCCGCACTCGGCCGATTGATCGTGACGACGAGTACATGGCCTTCCCGCCTCGTCAGGACGACAGGTTCGGTGCTACCGGCTTCGGACACGAATGTTCCCTTCGCTGATCTCGACAGTGATTGTGGTCCCGATGATTTCGCATGCAGGACTGTTCCGATACAACGACAGCGCATGGGCGCTGGCCGTGTCACCGGGTGCCGTCTGTGCGGCGACGCGTCGGCCACGGATGTCCCGGCCGACGACGAACGCCTGATTCGGCTCCTGCTGACGAGAATGCTCGACGGAGACAGTTTCCACCGTGAGATCGCCGTCCTCGATAGGCGCTCGAGGCGGCGGGTCCGATGCCAGCACAACGGGTTCGGGACTTCCGACATAGCCGAGTGGATGCTGGTCGCCACTGAGCAGCACGGAGTGGTGATACGTCAGGTAGCCACCGTTCGCGTGCACCAGTGCACAGGTCTTCCCCGCGCGAATCTCACGGACAGAGGCAGTGATCGAATGCAACGAATGACTGCTCAGCGGCCCGCCGAACGACGAATGTCCCCCGGTCACAGAGGGAATCAACGACGTCGGAGTTTTCAGGTGGCGGGTGGCGAGCGTCGGCACGATCGGGAAGCAGCTGTAGACATCCAGCACGTCGAGTTGCTGGACTCCGATCTCCGCGGCCTGCAACGCTCGGTCCAGCGCGTTGTCCATCGCTTCGGATCGACCGAAACCAGTGCGGTCCAGAATGTCCACCGAGTCCTCGGCACCCGCACCGCCCCAGACGTACACGATGTCGCGCTCCGGCACACCGCGTTCACGGGCTTCGGCCAAGCTCGTCACCACGATGCATGCGGCCTGGTCGACGAACGGCATGGCGTTCATCGACAGCGGATACGGCTCGCACACGATGCGATTCTTCGCCGACGGCGTGCCGATGTCTGCAGCCCTCCGCGCACGGCCGTTCCACGAGTACGGATTCTTCTCGGAAACAAGGGAGAAGGCGGCATACAGCTCGCTGCACTCGGCCTGCCGTGCTTCCGGGTCCAATCCGGACTCGAATCTGAAGCGGCTCTCGAACAACGGATAGATCCGAACCGGCGAGATCAGACCGGCGTCCTGCATTGCGGCGCTGCCCAGTTGGTCCAGATCGAAGGTGGGCGGACCGCCCGGATCGGTGCTCCACCCTCCGTCTTCGACAGGGTCTCGACCGGCCTTGACCAGCGCGCTCATCGAGGCCTGGGCTTCACCGCCCGCGATCACCGCCACCGTCGACTCTCCGGAGGCAATGCGCGCGGCCGCGCGATCGAGAAGCCGCGCAGGCCATTGCCCGCCGATCGGAGCGTCGAACAGATCTGCGGGTGTGGCACCGAATCCACGTGCCAGCGCAGCGGCGGGACTGGCGTAGGCCCAGCTGGCGATGTGGCAGAACGCGATGCTGTCCGCGCGTCGAATCCACGGCTCCGACGACTGCGAGTCCCGAAGAGCCGCAGTGGCAGCCAGCGTGATCAGTTCCATGGGTTCGACGCCCACGGGTTCGCCGCGGCCGCTCGTTTCACCGATAGCCACGATCACCGGAACACGTGTCGGATCCACAGTCGACGCCTCGTGGCGTGGAGAACTCATGAACGGAAACCTATTACAGACAGAGATTGTCTGCAATGTCGCCAGGTGCGACAATCCGAAGGTGACCGACGAAGCCAGGAGCAGACGGGGACGTCCGCGCGATCCGCATCTGGAAGACCGCGTCTACGACGCAGCGCTCGAGGTGTACTGGGAAAAGGGGTGGTCCGGCTTCACACTCGACGCCGTTGCCCGCCGCGCGTCGGTCGGGAGGGCCGCGCTCTACCGACGCTGGGAATCCAAGGGGGCCTTGGTGGTCGATGCACTGGAGGCCCGAAGTCCACTCGCGACGCCGATCGACCTCGGCACGCTACGGGCGGACCTCACCGAACTCGCGGTGCAGCTTCTGCAGGGCTACGGAGGAACCGCCGGTTTGGTCAGCCTGAGGGTCGCCCTCGATGCGCGGGTGCACCCCGACCTGCTGGGCCGAATGATGGAGACGCTCAACAAGAGTCGGTTGGTCGCGGCGCGCCTCATCGTGCACCGAGCCCAGAGTCGGGGCGAGCTGCCCGAGTCGGCCGATACGACGAGAATTCTCGAACTGGTGACCGGGGCGGTACTCAGCCACGTCATCTTCTCGCATCGTACCGACGCCGATCGAGCCAAGACCGACCGCGTCTACGCCGAGAATCTGGTCGAGGCGGTCCTCGGTGGTATCGGGACGGGCTGACGCCGTCTCGCGCTGTCAGCATCCGGGAAGACTTCACGGCGCGAACATCTGCCGCAAGGGGTTCACAGCTCGAGCAACAGAGCCCGGTGATCGGATACTTCCGGTTGCTGTACGACCTCGAAGTGCTGCACAGCGTCCACCCGAGAGACCAGAAAGTAGCTGGCACTGCGGATTGGCTTGCGGTAGAGCGACGTTCGGGTATCGGCTTCGCCGACCAGGTCGACCATGCCCAGCCGGACCAACACCTGGAAGGTGTCACTGGTCGGCAGCAGGTTCAGATCGCCGCACAGCGCCACGACGTCGCTTGTCGAGTGCATCTGCTCGACGATGACCGACAGTCGACGAGCTTGATCCGCACGAGCGGGAGTGTCGTGCTTGCCCGCCGGATCCCGGAGCCCGTGAAGCTGGACTACCGATACGATTCGATTGCTGGACGGGTCTCGCACGGTAACGGTGAGGGCCGCACGAGGACGGTCCTCGACAGTCCAATCGTCGTGGTTCACGAACTCGGAGTGCACAAAACGGGCGTCGAGACCAACAATCGGGAAGTTGTCGCGTACCCACGTCGCGATGCCGAAATCCTGACGCCATCGCGTTCCCTCACGATCGATGACCGGCCCGGCGTCGTGGGCGACAAAGTGCGATCTGTATCCCACCAGCACCGATGAGATGTCGTCGAACAGATTCAACCGCTGCGGCAACGTGCGCTCGCCGTCCGAAAAGGTGGCCCAACCCGACCCACGCGGAGTACGCGTCACCTCCTGAACACAGACGATGTCTGCATCCACTTCGCCGATCCACGGAATCAGCTCGTCGTGCCGGGCACCGCCCCAGGCGTTGATCGTTATCACCTTCACCGCGCGAGCGTATCGGCGCACCCTGTACCCGCACCACCGAATACCATCTCCGTGCAGAGACATTCGCCGGCCACGGTGTCCCCTGCCTCTCCTGCCTACCGACTCACGTCACCAGCTCGGCGTCAGTACACCCCGGCGCATTTCGGCTGCTGTTACAACAATTCCCTGATGGCGTTCTCGAACCCGGTGACGTGTTCGAGGGTCAGTTCCGCTGCGGTGTCGGCATCGCCGTCGATGATGGCCTGCAGCAGCACGACGTGTTCACGAACATGGCCGGCGACGTTCGGCAGTCGGTCGAGGAACAGGCACCAGATGCGGGTGGCATGGGCGTCGAGGCTGACCAGGATGTCTTCGAGGTGGGGATTTCCCGACGCCCGATAGATTTCCCGATGCACTGCAACATCTTTGCGCAGCACCTCACGTGAATCGTCGGTGTCGTCGATACTCGCGATGGAGGCAGACATCTCCGCCAAGCGGTCTCGCGCTGCGCGCGTGGCCGTGCGCGCCGCGCGCGCCGAGGCCGCGGGCTCGAGCTGCTTGCGAATTTCGGAGATGTTGGCCAGGTCGGTCATGTCGACAGCGGTCGCGAACGTTCCGCGCCGGGGATAGGCGACGACGAGTCGCTCGCGTTCCAGTCGCTTGAGACCCTCACGAATCGGGGTTCGTCCCAGTCCCAATTGCTCGGCCAGGCGATCGTCGTTGATGGGCTCGCCGGGCCGAATTTCCAGCATGATCAGCTGCTCACGCATTATTTCGTACGCCCGATCGGCGTTGGTTCCGACTGACTGCGCTGCATCGATCACCGGTGGAATCCCGATTGTCATCTTCTGTGCTCACTCCCGGTCGACGCCCCGCCCTTGACGGCTCTGCGTTGTGATCTTACTCTATTGGCATCTTGATATATCAGTTCCAGATCATTGATCTTCCAGAAGGGCGGCCATCTTGACGCAGGACTTCGCACCGACGGCGACGGCACCGCACCCCAGAGGCGTGACGAACCGCGTGCTGGCCGATCTCGATCCCGAGGTGCACCGCGCGATCAGTGCCGAGCTCGGCCGCCAGCAGAACACCCTGGAAATGATCGCGAGCGAGAACTTCGCTCCGCTGGCCGTCATGCAGGCGCAAGGTTCGGTACTGACGAACAAGTACGCCGAGGGCTACCCCGGCCGTCGCTACTACGGCGGATGCGAAAACGTCGACGTCATAGAGCAACTCGCGATCGACCGGCTCAATGCCCTGTTCGGATCGTCGTTCGCCAACGTGCAGCCGCACTCCGGCGCCCAGGCCAATGCCGCTGCCATGGCGGCACTGCTGCAGCCGGGCGATTCGATTCTCGGTCTCGCACTTGCCCATGGAGGACACCTGACGCACGGCATGAAGCTGAACTTTTCGGGCAAGCTCTACGACGTCTCGGCCTACCATGTCCGCGAGCACGACCATCTCGTCGATATGGCAGAGGTGGAGCGCCTCGCGCACGAGCACCGTCCGAAGCTGATCATGGCCGGGTGGTCCGCCTACCCCCGTCACCTCGACTTCGCCGAATTCCGTCGTATCGCAGACGACGTCGGGGCCTACCTGATGGTGGACATGGCGCACTTCGCGGGACTCGTCGCCGCCGGACTGCACCCGTCACCGGTACCGCACGCACACGTGGTCACTTCGACGACGCACAAGACACTCGGCGGCCCACGCGGCGGCGTGATCATCACCAACGATGCCGCTCTGGCCAAGAGGTTCAATTCCTCGGTCTTCCCGGGCCAGCAGGGTGGACCGTTGGAGCATGTCATCGCAGCCAAGGCAGTGTCCTTCAAACTTGCTGCCGAAGAGGACTTTCGGGAACGGCAGGCGCGCACCCTCGAAGGCGCGAAGATCCTGGCCGACCGACTGCTGACCGAGGACGCAGCAGCCGCAGGCATCGACGTGGTCTCGGGCGGCACCGACGTCCATCTCGTGCTCGTGGACCTGCGCAAGTCCGAACTGGACGGCAAGCAGTCCGAGGACAGACTGCATCACGTGGGAATCACCGTGAACCGCAACGCAGTTCCGTTCGATCCACGGCCGCCCATGGTGAGTTCAGGAGTCCGCATCGGCACCCCGGCCCTCGCGACCCGCGGCCTGGACGCCACGGCGTTCGCCGAGGTCTCCGACGTCATCGCTCACGCGTTGCGTCCCGACACCGACGACCGCGGCCTCGATGCACTGCGAATCCGGGTCGAATCCGTTGCCGCGCAGTTCCCCCTCTACTCCGACCTGACGGAAGGCTACCGATGACCGCCCCCGCAACCCCACCGGGCGCACATCTGCCCGACCACCCGGACTTCCTGTGGCGCAACCCCGAGCCGAAGAAGTCCTACGACGTCGTGATCATCGGCGGCGGCGGACACGGCCTGGCCACCGCGCACTACCTCGCCAAGAACCACGGCATCACCAATGTGGCTGTGCTGGAGAAGGGATGGCTCGCCGGTGGGAACATGGCGCGCAACACCACCCTCATCCGGTCGAACTACCTGTGGGACGAGAGTGCCCGCATCTACGAGCACTCCCTGAAGCTGTGGGAAGGGCTCGCCGACGACCTCGACTACCCCATCCTGTTCAGCCAGCGCGGCGTCCTCAACCTCGCGCACAGCCTGCAGGACGTGCGCGACAGCGTGCGACGCGTCGAGGCCAACCGACTCAACGGCATCGACGCTCAGTGGGTCGACCCCGACGAGGTCAAGAAGCTGTGCCCGATCGTCAACATCTCCAGCGACATTCGCTACCCGGTACTCGGTGCGACGTACCAGCCACGCGCCGGCATCGCCAAGCACGACTACGTCGCCTGGGGATTTGCCCGACGCGCCGACGCGGCCGGTATCGACATCATCCAGAACTGTGAGGTCACCGGCTTCACCACCGACGGCAATCGCGTCACCGGGGTCAAGACCACGCGGGGCGACATCGCCACCGGCCAGGTTGCGTTGTGCGCGGCCGGGCACACGTCGACGTTGACGGACATGCTCGGCATCAAGACTCCGCTGCAGAGCCATCCGCTGCAGGCCCTGGTCTCGGAGCTGCTCGAGCCGGTGCATCCCACGGTGGTCATGTCGAATGCCGTGCACGTGTACGTTTCTCAGGCGCACAAGGGTGAACTGGTGATGGGTGCGGGCGTCGACTCCTACAACGGTTACGGCCAGCGCGGGGCGTTCCACATCATCGAACGACAGATGGCGGCTGCCGTCGAGTTGTTCCCCGTTTTCGCTCGTGCGCATCTGCTGCGCACCTGGGCCGGCATCGTGGACGTGTGTCCCGACGCCTCCCCCATCGTCGGACGCACGCCGTTCGACAACGTGTTCCTCAATTGTGGTTGGGGTACAGGCGGATTCAAGGCGACCCCCGGTGCCGGGTGGTGCCTGGCCGACACCATTGCCAACGACGAGGTACACGAGTACATCGCACCGTTCAGTCTGGACCGATTCGTCACCGGCGCGCTGGTGGACGAGCACGGTGCCGCAGGCGTGGCTCACTAGCCTCTCCGCCCCGACACACGCAGCACCCGAACGAGAAATCTTGGAGTGGCAATGCAATTGATCGAATGCCCGTGGTGCGGGAGTCGAGAAGAGACCGAGTTCCACTACGGCGGCCAGGCGCACATCGCCTACCCCGAGGAGCCATCGGCACTCACCGACGAACAGTGGGCGCACTTCGTGTTCTTCCGCGACAACCCCAAGGGGCTCTTCGCAGAACGGTGGAGTCACAGCGCGGGCTGTCGGCGTTGGTTCAACGCCGTACGAGACACCGCCACCTACCGAATCCACAGTGTCTATCGCCTCGACGACCCGAAGCCGGTGAACCCATGACCGCATTCCGCACCGCATCCGGCGGCCGCATCGACCGCACGAGCACCGTCGACTTCACATTCGGCGGTTCTGCTCTGCAGGGATATCCCGGCGACACGCTGGCATCTGCGTTGCTCGCCAACGGCATTCATCAGGTGACCACCAGCATCAAGCTCGGTAGGCCTCGTGGATTCACCGCTGCATGGGCCGAGGACACCGGCGGACTCGTACAGATCGAGGAGCCGTTCCCCGAGCCGATGCTGCTCGCCACGACGATCGAGCTGTACGACGGCCTGGTCGCCCGCGGAATCCCGGGACAGGGGCGGCTCGCCGAGATCTCCGACTCCGCCAAGTACGACGCCATGCACGCCCACGCCGACCTGTTGGTCGTCGGTGCAGGCCCGGCCGGTCTGACGGCCGCTCTGATCGCTGCCCGCAGCGGCGCTCGGGTGGTCGTCGTCGACGATCAGAGCGAATTCGGCGGCTCCCTGCTCGGCTCCGACGACGTCATCGAGGGCCGGCCGGCCCTGGACTGGGTTTCCGACGCGGTGACCGAGTTGTCGACCTTCCCCGACGTGACCCTGCTGCGCCGCACCACCGCGTTCGGTTCCTACGACGACGGCTTCGTGCTCGCCCTCGAGCGGCGCACCGATCACCTGGGATTGGAAGCTCCTGCAGCTCTGAGCCGTCAGCGCGTCTGGCGCATTCGATCGCGTCACATCCTGGTGGCCACCGGTGCCCACGAACGTCCGGTCGTCTTCACCGACAACGACCGCCCCGGAATCATGTTGGCGCACAGCGCACGTACGTTCCTGCATCGCTACGGCGTCACGGTGGGCACCGAGGCAGTGGTCTTCACCACCAACGACAGCGCGTACGAGGCAGCCGTCGATCTGCACGACGCAGGGGTCCGCATCGCGCGCATCGTCGATGCCCGCGCCGCGGCACCCGAATACTGGCTCGACCTGTGCCGCGAACGCGGTATCGAGGTACGCACCGGGAGTGTCGTGTCCGGCACCCACGGTGACACCCGCGTCACTCATGCACTGGTCACCGGTGCGGACGGTGCCACCGACACCGTGGCGTGCGACGTACTGCTCGTCAGCGGTGGTTGGAACCCGGCGGTGCACCTGTTCAGCCAAGCCCGCGGAAAACTGCGTTACGACGGCGAACTCGGCGCATTCGTGCCAGCGGACGACGTCGAGGGCATCAGTGTCGCGGGATCGGCCTCGGGCGTGTTCGATCTGGCCGGATGCCTCCATGACGGAAGCGCGGCCGCGGCGGGTGCGATGACCCGACTCGGCTTCGATGCTCCCGAAACCTCGCTTCCTGTAATCGATTCCGTACCCAGCAGCGAGTCGCTGGTGCTGTGGCGGGTGCGTGACGACTTCGGAGCCGACAGCCAGTTCGTCGACGTGCAGCGTGACGCGACGGTGGCCGATCTGATCCGCGCCGTCGGCGCGGGCATGTCTTCGATGGAACACATCAAGCGCTACACCACGATCGGCACAGCGCACGATCAGGGCAAGACCTCCGGTGTGGTGTCCTCGGGCATCGTGGCGGAACTGCTCGACAAGCCCGTGGAGAACCTGGGCACCACCACGTTCCGACCGCCGTACACACCGGTGGCGTTCGCGGCGTTGGCCGGACGCAATCGCGGCATGGCGTTCGACCCGGAACGCGTTACTGCAGTTCACGATTGGCACGTCGAGCGCGGCGCGGTCTTCGAGGATGTCGGGCAGTGGAAGCGGCCCCGCTACTACCCACTGCCCGGCGAGGAGATGCACGACGCCGTCCTCCGCGAGTGCGCGGCCGTGCGTTCGGGCGTCGGCATGCTCGACGGTTCGACCCTCGGCAAGATCGACGTGCAGGGCCCCGACGCCGGTGTGGTGCTGGACATGTTCTACACGAACATGATGAGCAACCTGAAGGTCGGCATGGTTCGGTACGGCGTGATGTGCGGTACCGACGGCATGGTGATCGACGACGGCACCGTGATGCGTCTGGCCGACGACCGGTTCCAGGTGTTCACCACCACCGGCGGCGCAGCAGGAATGCTCGACTGGATGGAGGAATGGCTGCAGACCGAGTGGCCGCACCTCGCGGTTCGGCTGACATCGGTGACCGAGCAGTGGGCCACGTTCCCCGTCGTCGGACCGCGCTCCCGCGACCTCGTCGGCGAGATCTTTCCCGAACTCGACGTCTCCAACGAGGCGTTCCCGTTCATGGCCTGGCGGGACGCCTCGATCGACGATGTACATGTGCGCGTGGCGCGCATCAGCTTCTCCGGTGAACTGGCCTTCGAGGTGAACATCGATTCCTGGCACGCCTACGCACTGTGGTCGCGGCTGATCGATGCGGGCGAGAAGTTCGGCATCACCCCGTATGGCACCGAGACCATGCACGTGCTGCGGGCCGAGAAGGGCTACCCGATCGTCGGCCAGGACACCGACGGTACCGTCACCCCGCAGGATCTCGGCATGAGCTGGGCGGTATCGAAGAAGAAGCTCGACTTCATCGGCAAGCGCTCGTTCGACCGAGCCGAGAACCGAAACCCATTGCGCAAGCAGTTCGTCGGCCTTCTTCCGGTCGACCGGGAAACCGTCCTTCCGGAGGGATCGCAGATCATCGAGCACTCCGAGAGCGGCGTCCTGCCCGAACTTCCGGTACCGATGCTCGGCCACGTCACGTCGAGTTACGCCAGCGCTGAATTGGGTCGGCCGTTCGGGCTGGCTCTGCTCGAGGCCGGACGTGACCGCCTCGGCGACATCCTGCACGTCCCGGTGGGCGACACCCTGATCGCCGTGGAAGTCACCGGCTCCGTACTCGTCGACCCGGAAGGAAACCGCCGTGATGGCTGACCGTCTCGCCACCAGAAGCCCACTCGCAGAAACAGTCCTGCCGGACTCGCCTGCTGTCCGCATTGTGGAAGAGCCGTTCATGGCCGGGATCGACCTGTGGGTCGACCCGAACGGACCGGGCGGCGCCGCCGCCTCGGCCGAGCTCGGCACCGAGCTCCCCGGCCCAGGCCGCGTCGCCGAGGGCACGAACACCACGGTCATCTGGCTCGGCCCCGAGGAGTGGTTGGTGATCGGAGCCGGCATCGATCCGGTCGAACTCGAACACCGTCTCGGATCGGCCGTACGCGAACACCGAGGTGCAGCAACGGACGTGTCCGCTCAGCGAACCAGTCTGCGGCTGAACGGTTCCCGAGCCCGCGAGGTGTTGGCGAAGGGATGCTCGATCGATCTGCACCCCCGCGTCTTTCCGGCAGGGTCGACGGTACAGACGATGCTCGCGATGGCAGGCATGATCCTCATCGCCTGTGACGACACGGGAACGGACTATCGCATCCTCGTGCGCTCGTCGTTCGCTCGGTATCTCGCAGCCTGGTTGACCGACGCGGCCGAGGAATACACCGACGTCTGATCGTCCCGCCGGACTCGCGCGAGAGAAGAGGTGATCGCAGTGCTCACGACCGTCTCCACAGCTACACGGGCAGCCGATGCCCGCGATCGACTGCTGGCCCGGCTGACGACCCCACATCCCGTGGTCTGCGGAATCGTCAACGTGACCCCGGATTCGTTCTCCGACGGTGGGATGTTCCTGGACTCGGATCGTGCTGTGGCGCATGCACTGTCGATGGTCGACGAGGGAGCGGACTTGCTCGACATCGGCGGTGAGTCGACCCGTCCCGGGGCAATCCCACCCACCGTCGACGAGGAGATCGCCCGAGTCGTCCCGGTGATCGACGCACTGTCCAGGCGGACGTCGACACCGCTGTCGGTCGATACCTCACGCCCCGAGGTGATGCGGGAAGCGGTGCGCGCCGGGGCGAGCGTCATCAACGACGTTCGTGCCCTTCGCCTTCCCGGTGCACTGGCCGCCGCAGCCGAGCTGGGCGCCGCCGTATGCCTGACGCATATGCAGGGGGAACCGTCGACGATGCAGCACTCCCCTCGCTACGGCGACGTCACCGCAGAAGTGTGCGAGTTTCTCGAAGACCGGGCCGCTGAATGCATCCGGGCCGGGATCCCGGCCTACCGCATCCTGGTCGACCCTGGCTTCGGATTCGGAAAGACCCTCGAACACAATCTACAACTGCTTCAGGGCCTTCGAACGCTCACCGCGGGCGGCAGACCGATCATGGCCGGTGTGTCACGCAAGGGGATGATCGGTGCCATCACCGGCCGAGATGTCGACGGCCGACTCGCCGGATCACTCACCGCCGCCATCATCGCGGCTCAGAACGGGGCGTCACTCCTCCGGGTTCACGACGTCGCCGCCACCATCGACGCACTGGCCGTGCTCCGAGCAGTGCGTTCGCTCGACGTAGTGCACTCACATCCAAGTCACCCCATGACGAATGCCGAGGCCACCCCATGACCGCATCCCTCTATTCCGCCCGCCGGCTCTTCAGCGCCGAGCACGGCTGGATGGCCGTCGACCCGTTCGGATCACCCGCCCAGACCCCGAGCCGAGTGGGAGTGACACCTGCGGCGTTCGACGGCGCGGCCGACGTTCTGAGCGTCGACCTCCCGGCAGTACGTGCCGTGCTCACCGCAGGTGAGGCGTGCGGCACCATCCACACCTCCGCCGGATCCGTCACGGTGTACGCCCCGGCGAGCGGCATGGTCACGATCGTCAATTCCGTTGTGCGCGACGACCCGTTGATCGTTGCCGTGGACCCGCTCGGTACCGGTTGGCTGTTCGCCGTCCTGACTCCCGCCGCCGCGTCGTTCGAGGCCCTCACCACGCGCGAGCCCACCGACGCAGTTCGGGTGGACTCATGACCATCAGTGTGTTCGACCTCTTCTCCGTCGGAGTCGGCCCCTCGAGTTCGCATACCGTCGGCCCGATGCGCGCGGCCGCTCGATTCGTCGACGATCTGCGCACCATGTCTGCCTTCGAGGACGTTCGAGAGGTGGCGGTGGACCTGTACGGCTCGCTGGCCGCGACCGGAGCAGGACACGGCACCATGACCGCCGTACTGCTCGGGCTGGAAGGCTTTGCACCCGAGAGTATTTCGACCCAGATCATGGAAGAGCGTCAGGCATCGATGGCGGCCACCGGTCGCATAGTTTTCGGTGGTCACCGCGAGATCGGCCTCGCTGTAGACGACATCGTGCTGCGCCCGCTGACGGTCTTGCCGTTCCACCCCAACGGAATGAAGCTGACTGCCCGCGCGGCGGACTCGACCGAACTGCACACCGAGATCTACTTCTCGATCGGTGGGGGCTTCGTGGTCACCGAGGGCGAAAGCATGGAGGCCGTCGCGCCCCTCGCCTCGGCGAACGGATTCGGGTCGGCCAAGGAACTGCTCCAGCTCTGCGAGCGGCGACGCTGCAGCATCAGTGACGTCATGACCGAGGTCGAACTCGAACGCCGGACGCACGACGAGATCCGGGACGGGCTGCTGCACATCCGTGACGTCATGGTCGAGTGCGAGGTTCGCGGCATCTCCCGCGACGGCTACCTCCCTGGCGCGCTCGGAGTGCGGCGTCGAGCACGCGACTGGTTTCTGCGGCTCGCCGCCGAGGATCCGCACCGCTCGAGCGAATTCGCCGAGGACTGGATCAATCTCGTCGCGCTCGCGGTCAACGAGGAGAACGCGTCGGGCGGGCGAATCGTGACAGCACCCACCAACGGCGCGGCGGGCATCATCCCGGCCGTGCTGCACTACGCCACTCGCTACACCGCCAACGGGGTCGCCGATCCCGACGGCAGCACGGTGCGGTTTTTGCTCACCGCCGGGGCCATCGGATCGCTCTACAAGGAGATGGCCTCGATCTCGGGAGCCGAAGTGGGCTGCCAGGGCGAGGTGGGTTCGGCTGCCTCGATGGCCGCCGCCGGTCTGGCCGAGGTACTGGGCGGCACACCGGAGCAGGTGGAGAACGCGGCGGAGATCGCGATGGAGCACAGCCTCGGTCTCACGTGCGACCCTATCGGCGGGCTGGTACAGATTCCCTGCATCGAACGCAACGCCATCTCGGCCGGCAAGGCAATCAATGCGGCACGGATGGCGTTGCGCGGTAACGGTACTCACCGCGTCAGCTTGGACCAGGTGATCGAGACGATGCGCTCCACCGGTGCCGACATGCACTCGAAGTACAAGGAAACCTCGAGCGGCGGACTCGCGATCAACGTGCCGGTGAACTTCGTGGAGTGCTAGACCCTGGGGACCTCACACCCCTTTTCGAGGGTGCGCGCCGATTCTCTGTAGAGGGAACCGGCGCGCACTCGGCAAAAAGGGTGTGAGGTTCTCCCTCTTCACACAACAGGGGCCCGTACCGAATCGGTACGGGCCCCTCGTGTGAGTCGGCTCAGCTGAAGATGACCGTTCGGTGTCCGTGCAGCAGAACGCGATTCTCGCAGTGCCAGCGCACCGCCCGCGACAGTGCGAGCGCCTCGGCGTCCTGTCCGACGGTGGCCAGACGAGACGGGTCATGGGTGTGGTCGATACGAATGACCTGTTGCTCGATGATCGGGCCCTCGTCGAGATCGGGGGTGACGTAGTGCGCCGTCGCTCCGACCTGCTTGACGCCCCGGTCGAAGGCCTGGTGGTACGGCTTCGCACCCTTGAAGCCGGGCAGGAAGGAGTGGTGGATGTTGATTGCCTTGCCGTGCAACGCTCGACACGTCTCGTCAGAGAGCACCTGCATGTAGCGTGCGAGCACCACCAGGTCCACCTCGTACTCGGCGACGAGGTCCAGCAGGCGCTGCTCGGCCTCGGCTTTGGTACCCGGGGTGACGGGGACGTGGACGAACGGCAGCCCGGCAGCCTCCGCCATCGGCCGCAGCACCTCGTGGTTGCTCACCACGGCCACCAGTTCCCCACCGAGATTCTGGGAACGCCACCGGAAGATGAGGTCGTTGAGGCAGTGCCCCATCTTGGAGACCATGACGAGTACGCGCGGCTGACTGCAGCCGTTGAACGTGTACATCATCGCGAATCGATCGGCCACTTCGCGGAAGCTCTCGGTCAGCTTCTCGATGTCGGTGGTGCCGCCGGCCACGAACGACGTGCGCAGGAAGAACGACCCGTCCGTCGAGTCGTCGAATTGTTGGTGTTCGGCGATGTCGCAGTCGTTGTCGAAGAGGAATGCACTGACGGCCCGGACGATGCCCGGCCGCTGTCCGCAGCTGAGCGTGAGGGTGAAGTTCTCGGTCATCGAATCTCCTGGTACTGGTGGGTCGTCAGCTGCGAATCTTGGCCATCTCGGGGTCGACGAGGGGCTCGGCCACGACGGTGGCGGACACGAGCCGGTCGAAGTATCGAATCTGTACTGCTGCACCGGGTTCAGCGCTACCGGCCGGAACCCAGGCGTAGGCGATCGGCGCACCGACGGTATGCCCGAACGAGGCACTGGTGACGTAACCGGCGGGTTCGCCGTCCACCAGGACGGGCTCGTGGCCGAGTACCACCGACGTGCCGTCGTCGATCTTCAGGCAGACCAACTTCTTCGAGACGGTGTCGTCGGACATCTCGAGCACGGCGTCGCGGCCGCGGAATTCACCCTTTTGCGGGCGCACCGCGAAGCCGAGACCTGCCTCGTAGGGGTTGTGTTCGGTGGTCATGTCCGACCCCCACGACCGGTAGCCCTTCTCCATACGCAGGCTGTTGAACGCAGCGCGCCCGCCTGCGATGATGCCGAACTCGGAACCGGCCTGCCACAACATGTCCCACAGTCGCTGACCGTAATCGGCAGTGGTGTACAGCTCCCAACCCAGCTCGCCCACGTACGACAGCCGCATCGCAGTGACGGGCACTCCCCCGATCCGAACCTGCTTGCAGCGGAAGTACTTGAAGTTCTCGTTGGAGAAGTCGTCCTGGGTCAGCTTCTCGACGACGTCGCGGGCGTGGGGACCCCACAGACCGATGCAGCACGTGGATCCGGTGATGTCGTCGACGGTGACGCTGCCGTCACTCGGCGCTTCGCGGCGCAGGTAGTCGAAGTCGAGATTGCCGTTGGCTCCGACCTGGAATTCGTCGGCCGACAACCGAGCGACGGTGAGATCGCTGCGGACGCCGCCCTTCTCGTCGAGGGCCAGCGTGTACGTGACGGCCCCGACGGTCTTGTCCATCTTGCCGGACGTCAATCCTTCGAGCAGGGCCAGCGCACCGGGGCCGCGCACGCGCAGCCGCTTGAGCGGGGTCATGTCGTACATGGCGACGGAGGTACGGGTCTTCCAGGCCTCGGCCGCGGCGATGGGCGAATGGAACATCGACGCCCACTCGTCACGCTTCGGCGGCTGCCACTCGGCCGGAAGCTGCTGCACCAGATCGGCATTGGCCTCGTACCAGTGCGGGCGCTCCCACCCGCCGCCTTCGAGAAACACGGCACCGAGTTGATGCTGCCGCGCATTGAAGGGGCTGACCCGAACGTCACGCGGGGACAGCCGCGGCTGCGAGGGATGCAGGACGTCGTAGATCTCGACGAAGTTCTGCTGCGAGGTTTCGCTGACGTACGCGGGATCGAGCTGGAAGTCCTCGAAGCGGTTGACGTCGCATCCGTGCAGTTCCACCTCGGAGCGTCCGTCGACCAGCAACTGCGCGATGGCCCTGCCGACTCCGGCCGAGTGCGTGACCCACACGGCCTCGGCGATCCAGAAGCCCTTGACGTCCGGGGACTCACCGAGCAGCGGTCCGCCGTCCGGCGTGAACGAGAAGACTCCGTTGAAGCCGTGGTCGATCTTGGCGGTCTCGAGGCACGGCAACAGCAGCTTGGACTGCTCCCACGACGGGGCGAAATCCTCCTGCGTGAAGTCCAGCATGGACGGCATGACGTCGTCGGACACACTGTCTCCGCCGGGCAGGGTCCCGGTGTCGACGGGCATCGGTCGGTGCGCGTAGCTGCCGATGCCGAGACGGTCGACGTGCTCGCGGAAGTACAGGTCCTGATCCTGGTGACGAAGAATGGGCATGCCGGCCTCGGCCGCTTCGGTGTTGCGTCCCACCAGCTCCGGGATCTGATCGGTCTTGGCGTACTGGTGCGCCAGCGGCAGCAGCGGCACCTTCATGCCGACCAGTTCGCCCACATCGGGTCCCCAGAAGCCGGCGCACGACACCACGATGTCGGCCTCGATGACGCCGTGGTCGGTTGCCACACCGGTGACTCGGCCCCCCGTCTGTTCGATGCCGATGACCTTGGTGGAACCGCGGAAGACTGCGCCGCGCGATTCTGCGCGACGGGTCAGTGCCACCACAGCGCGCGACGCCTTGGCGAGTCCGTCGGTCTCGACGTACAGACCGCCGAGAACACGCGAACGGTCCAGCAGCGGATGCAGTTTGGCGCATTCGGACGGGTCGATGACCGATCCTTCGATGCCCCAGGACGTGGCCCACCCCTGCTTGCGATGCAGGTCGGCCAGTCGCTCCTCGGTGGTTGCCACTTCGAGACCGCCGAGCTGGTTGAAGCACCACTGCCCGTCCACCTCGAGGCCCATGAATTTCTCGACGGTGTACCGAGCGAGTTCGGTCATCGTCTTGGAAGCATTGGTCTGGAAAACCAGACCCGGTGCGTGCGAGGTGGATCCACCCGTGAGAGGGAGCGGCCCCTGATCGAGCACGGTGATGCGATCCCAACCGCGTGCGGTGAGCTCGTCGGCCACGTTGGTACCGACGATGCCGGCGCCGATGATGACAACTCTCGGTGAACCCATGGTGGTCCTTCCGTATCGGGGTGGAGAGATGGAGCTCGGCCGAGACGATCCGCAGCCTGCACGACAACTAACCAGAGATTGATATATCAAGAGTATGGGCAGGGGTGACCGAGGTCAACCCCCGAAATACCGAAGGTGCGGGACGCGCGTGTACGCGCCCCGCACCACCGGCTCACTTCACTTGTCGGACTTCACTTTCGGCGGAGCCTTGGGATTCTTGACGATGAACGGGTCGCTCGTGACGTCCTTGTACAGCGAGACACAGGTACCGATCATCACCAGCACGAACGGTGCCGCCACGATGATGGTCATCGTCTGCAACCCGTTGAGGGCGTCCGATCCTCCCGTCCACAGCATCAGGATTGCGATGCCGCCGGTGATCACGCCCCAAAAGGCGACGACTCCACGGGACGGATCCAGGGTGCCTCGTTGCGACAG
The DNA here is from genome assembly GCF_022810385.1 of Rhodococcus sp. ARC_M12. NCBI lineage: Bacteria > Bacillati > Actinomycetota > Actinomycetes > Mycobacteriales > Nocardiaceae > Rhodococcus > Rhodococcus sp. ARC_M12. Next base: position 253,034 of record NZ_JALGQI010000004.1, read on the forward strand.
GGTGCCCATCACGATCGAGGCGGCGTCGGCTCCACTGACGAAGAAGATGCCGACCAACACCATCACCAGCACCGACGAGATGCCGGCCAACGGGAATTGACCGAGTACCGCGAACAGCTGCGATTCCGGCTTACCGAGGGCCACCAGGTCTTCGGTCCCCTTCTGCTGCTGGCCGATTGCGGCTCCACCGAAGATCGAGAACCAGACCAAGCTCACCGACGTCGGGATGAGAATGACGCCGATGACGAACTGGCGAATGGTGCGGCCACGACTGATGCGAGCGAGGAACATACCGACGAAGGGGGTCCACGAAATCCACCAGGCCCAGTAGAAGATCGTCCAGGACGAGAGCCAGGACTCGGTCTCGGGACCACCGGATGCCGCCGACCGCGCCGACATTCCGGCGATGTGCGCGGCGTAGTCACCGAGGGTGGTGGGCAGCAGGTTCAGGATCAACACCGTCGGTCCCAGGACGAACACGAACACCGCGAGCAGCAGGGCCAGCACCATGTTGATGTTGGACAGCCACTGAATTCCCTTGGAGATTCCCGATACTGCCGAGGCGACGAACGCGAGCGTCAGGATCGCGACGACAGCCACGAGCAGAAGCGTCCCCGCTTGGTCGACCCAGCCGAGAACCTCGATACCCGAACCGATCTGGAGTGCGCCGAGGCCGAGGGATGCCGCGGTGCCGAACATCGTGGCGAAGATCGCCAGAATGTCGATGACCTTGCCGATGGGGCCTTCGGCGTGACGGCCGATCAGCGGGATGAACGAGGAGCTGATGAGCTGCTTGCGGCCCATCCGGTAGGTGCCGTAGGCGATCGACAATCCGACCACCGCGTACATCGACCACGGGTGCAATCCCCAGTGGAAGATGGCCGTCGAAAGCGCCGTTCCCACAGTCGAATCGGTGATTCCGGGCGGCGGGGTGACGAAGTGGGTGAGCGGCTCGGCCACTCCCCAGAAGATCAAGCCGATTCCCATGCCGGCGCTGAACATCATCGCGATCCAGCTGACGGTGTTGAATTCGGGCTTCTCGCCGTCCTTGCCGAGCGGAATCTTTCCGTACCGACTGAGCGCGAGCCAGATCGCGAAGATCACGAACCCGGTGGCCGAGAAGATGAACAGCCAGCCGACGTTCGTCACCACCCAATCGAGTACGGACGCGTTGACGGACTTCATGTTCTCGGTGCCGAGGATGCCCCACGCCAGAATGGCGATCACGATGGCGGCAGTGACACCGAAGACCACCTTGTCGGTACGCGGATTTCCCCCGTCTCCGTGGTGATAGACCTCGAGTGGGCCGTAATGGTGGGGCGCATGTTTCTCGGATGACGCGACCCGAGGTTTGTCGACCCGGGGTTTGCTGTTCGTTGTCACATCGTTCTCCCTCCGGCTCTCGCCGAATAGGTGTGTCGCCCGTGCACGCAGCGTGGGTGGTCGGATAGATGCGCGACTCGTTGCTCTCTGCGCAACTTGAATTTGCTGGAACCCGAACAAGACTGAGCCGACCCAGGGGCGATGTCAAGAGATGGCCACCCATTACAGGCTCATCAGCACGGCTTACGGAAACCGAAAAACGCTGTGAACTGCAGTTACACGGGCAGGCTTTCCGAAAGATGTCCGAATTCGATACTCGTATTTAACATTTCGCACTGCCTGGTAACTGATATATTAAAGCAATCCCAATGCCGTCAATGGCGTCGATACCGTTCCTTCCTCTACCTCAGGAGTACCAAACCATGCCGCAGCAGGTCCGCGCCGTCGTCGCCAAGAGCAAGGGCGAGCCCGTCTCGATCGAGACGATCACCATTCCCGATCCCGGCCCGAACGAGGTCGTGGTGAAGATTCAGGCGTGCGGGGTGTGTCATACCGATCTGCATTACCGCGAGGGTGGCATCAACGACGAGTTCCCGTTCCTGCTCGGACACGAAGCCGCCGGCATCGTCGAGACGGTCGGTGATCGCGTCGAGCACGTCGAGGTCGGCGACTTCGTGGTGTTGAACTGGCGGGCGGTGTGCGGGGAATGCCGGGCCTGCAAACGCGGCACCCCGTGGTACTGCTTCGACACCCACAACGCCGCCCAGAAGATGACCCTCGACGACGGCACCGCACTGACCCCGGCCTTGGGTATCGGCGCGTTCGCGGAGAAGACCCTCGTCCACGAAGGCCAGTGCACCAAGGTCGACCCCGACGCCGATCCTGCCGTCGTCGGACTGCTCGGCTGCGGGGTCATGGCCGGGCTCGGGGCCGCGATGAACACCGGCAACGTCTCCCGCGGAGATTCCGTCGCGGTGATCGGGTGCGGTGGTGTCGGGGATGCCGCGATCGCCGGAGCCCGCCTGGCGGGGGCGTCGACGATCATCGCCGTCGACCGCGACAAAGGAAAACTCGACTGGGCCCTCGAACTCGGAGCCACCCACACCGTCGACTCCTCGCTCGTCGACGCCGTCGAGGCGGTGCAGGAACTCACCGGCGGGTTCGGTGCCGATGTCGTCATCGACGCCGTCGGTCGCCCGGAAACCTGGACACAGGCCTTCTACGCCCGCGACCTGGCCGGGACGGTTGTCCTGGTCGGGGTGCCGACCCCGGAGATGACCCTCGAGATGCCGCTGATCGACTTCTTCTCCCGCGGTGGCTCGCTGAAATCGTCCTGGTACGGCGACTGCCTGCCCGAACGCGACTTCCCACAGTTGGTCGATCTATATCAGCAGGGCCGGTTGCCGCTCGAGAAGTTCGTCACCGAACGCATCACCCTCGACGACGTCGAAGCTGCGTTCGAGAAGATGCATCAGGGCACCGTCCTGCGTTCGGTGGTGATCCTGTGAGCGGGCACTCCGCGTCAACACCGGACACGGCAACGGAACCCGCATCGGCGACGAAGCACCACACCTCGAAGTATGGATCGCCCGCGGCAGCTGGTGGCCTGATATATCAACGATGTCAGTAACTACTCGGTGGTAGCGGAGAGTCGGCGCTGCGCACAGGCCCGTGGACCCCCGTGCGCACCGCCGAGCCGGGGTCACCTCGCATCGAACGAGCACGTCATTGCACATGCTAAACACGTGCTCAGCTGGTACAACGCGTAGTTTGTCCGCTTCCGGTTACGTCATGTTTCGCAGGAGTGAAAAGTGCTGTCACCTATTGACACGCCCCTGTGTGAATGTTCACACTATTGTTGCGTCCAGTAAGACGTGTTCCGCATAGCGATACAGGAAGGATCTGGATGCTCAAGGTGTGCCCTTTGGCCGACCTCCCCGGCGGCGAAGCTCTACGCGTCGACACCACCCCACCAGTGGCGGTGTTCCACACCGAGGACGGTGAGCTGTTCGCGATCGACGACACCTGTACGCATCAGGACGCGTCGCTCGCCGACGGCTGGCTGGAGGGATGCGCGGTCGAATGCCCGTTGCATGCGTCCACATTCGACCTGCGTACAGGAGCAGTCGATGCTCCGCCCGCGAAGCTCCCGGTGCGCACTCACACCGTTGTCGTCGACGACGGTGTGATCTATATCGAGCTGAGCACCGCGACTCCCAATCTTCCGCCCGACGTTCGCAGCCGGCTGGCCGCCGAGGGACATTCATGAAGAGCGTCACCATCGTCGGAGCATCCCTGGCCGGTCTGTGCTCTGCCCGGGCACTGCGGGCCGCTGGGTTCGACGGCGCGGTCACCATCGTCGGCGCCGAGAGCCACCGCCCCTACGACCGCCCTCCCCTGTCGAAGGAATACCTCGCAGGCGACGTGGACGTGAGCACTCTCGCACTCGAGCCGGAGGACGAAAACCTCGATGCCACCTGGATTCTGGGCCGTACAGCCACGGCACTCGATCCATCGCGTCGAACCGTCACCCTCGACGACGGTGCCGAACTCACCTCCGACGGCGTCATCCTGGCGACCGGCTCGCGCGCGCGGTCGCTTCCCGGTACCGAGCACTTCGCAGGCGTGCACGTGTTGCGCACGATCGACGACGCCGATCGGTTGCGGGTGGAGCTCGCGCCGGGAGCGAAGCTGGTGGTCATCGGGGCCGGCTTCATCGGAGCCGAAGTGGCCTCCACCGCAAGGAAACTGGGCCTCGATGTCACCGTCGTCGAAGCCGCCCCGTCACCGCTCGCCGGGCCACTCGGCGCGCGACTGGGTAGCGCGGTGGGCAATCTGCACCACGAGAACGGCACCACGTTGATCTGCGGCACCGCCGTCGACGGACTGACCGGCACCGACCGAGTGACCGGCGTTCGGCTCGCGGATGGCCGACTCCTCGACGCAGACGTCGTGGTGGTCGGCATCGGCGGCATTCCGAACATCGAGTGGCTCGGCACCAGCGGACTCGCACTGGGCAACGGAATCCTGTGCGACGGCGGCGGTGCGACCGCTGTGCCAGGAGTGGTCGCCGTCGGCGATTGCGCCGCGTGGCTCGATTCGACCGGTTCCCATCGGCGCGTCGAGCATTGGGCCGGTGCGTCCGAACGCCCCACCGTCGCGGTGGCAACGCTGCTTGCGGGCAGCTACGGCGGCCAACACGTCAAACCCCCGTACTTCTGGTCCGATCAGTACGGTTCTCGCATTCAATTCGCCGGCACCGCAGGCCCGGACAGTGAATGCACCATCGAGGAGGGCTCGCCCGAGGTGGGCAGCTTTCTCGCCGTGTACCGATCCGACGGGTTTCCGGTCGGCGTGCTCGGTGTCAATCAAGTCCGGTTGTTCACCCGCTGGCGCCGTCAGCTCTCGGCACCCGCTCGAACAGTCTGACACCACCATCGTTCCGGATGCTCCACCCGTCGTATCACCCTATGCCAGTTGACGTCTCGTCACCGAACCACAAGGTCGGCCACGTACGGAGGACCCCTTGACCACCATTCCCGACACCACTGCCCCCGCAACGCCTCTCCCCCTGCCCGAAAGTTTGATCTCCACTCTCCCGGGTCGCTACTACACCGACCCGGCCATCTTCGAGCTCGAGCAGGAGAAGATCTTCGAAGAGCTGTGGATCTGCGCGGTTCGCGCCGCGGACCTGGACAAGCCAGGCGCTTTCCGCACCGTACAGATCGGCCGGGAGAGTGTGATCGTGACTCGGACGCGAACCGGTGCCATCAAGGCCTACCTCAACGTCTGCGCTCACCGCGGAGCACGAATCTGTATGGAGGACAAGGGCGAGGTCAAGCGATCGTTCCAGTGCCCGTACCACGCCTGGACCTACGATCTCGACGGAAAGCTCATCGCCGCACCGAATCTCACCAAGATGCCCGACATCGACCGGGTTCGTTACGGTTTGTCGCCGGTGGCCGTCGAGGAATGGCTCGGATACGTCTGGGTCAACCTGAGCGACAACCCCGCATCCTTCGACACCACGGTGGTGCAGGACATCCGCGATCGACTCGGCGACGTCGAATCCATCGACCGTTACAAGATCGAGGATCTCGGCCTCGGCAGGCGGGTGAGCTACGACGTCAAGGCCAACTGGAAGCTCATCATCGAGAACTTCATGGAGTGCTACCACTGCGCCACCATCCACCCCGAGCTGACCGAGGTACTACCCGAGTTCGCCGACGGCTACGCCGCCCAGTACTACGTTGGCCACGGAGCCGAGTTCGGAGAATCCGTAAGGGGATTCACGCTCGACGGCTCCGAGGGGCACGACGCCTTCCCCGGGATCGCACCCGAACAGGACCGGCGCTACTACGCCATCACCGTCCGACCGCAAGTGTTCGTCAACCTCGTCCCGGATCACGTCATCATCCATCGGATGTATCCGCTTGCCGCCGATCGCACTCTGGTGGAATGCGATTGGCTGTATCTGCCCGGTGTCGTCGCATCAGGACGGGACTTACAGCACTCGGTGGAATTGTTCCACCGCGTCAACCTGCAGGACTTCGAGGCGTGCGAACGCTGCCAGCCCGCCATGAGCTCACGGAAGTACCGTGACGGCGGTGTGCTGGTGGGTAGCGAACACCACATCGGCATCTTCCACGACTGGTTGAAGAATCGCATCGAGGGCTGATCGCCCCTGTCGCATTCTCGGTGCCGATAGACTCGGTGACCATGAGTGTCGAGGTCGCGTCGTCCAGCAACCCCGGACCGTCGGGGGTGCCGGGCGAACCGGCGGCGACCATGGCCGACGTCGCCTACTCGGCAGTTCGCGACAAGCTGATCAAGCTGGTGATCAAGCCGGGTGAAGCCGTCGTCGAGTCGGCGTTGTCCGCCGAGCTGGGCGTCGGCCGCACGCCCGTCCGGGAAGCGCTCAAACGCCTCGAATACGAACGACTCGTCATCTCGCACGCTCGGCGCGGCACTTTCGCGACGTCGATCGACGTCGCCGACCTGGGCGACATCTCCGAGATCCGGCAGCGGCTCGAGCCGCTGGCCGCAGCCAAAGCCGCCACCGCGGCAACAGCAACTCAGCGCCAGGTTCTATTGGGCATGGCCGACCGCACCGAGGAGTTCGAGGTTGCGGCACCCAGCCAGCACGATCTGATCACGTGGGATGCGGAGGTGCATCGCACCGTCTACCGGCTGGCAGCGAATCCGGTTCTCGAAGATGCGCTGATCCGCTACAACAACTTGGCGACGCGAATCTTCTGGCTGTTCATGGATCGGCTGCCCCCACTGGCCGACCATGTGGGTACTCACGCCGAGCTGTTGCGGGCCATTGCGGCCGGGGACTCGGAGAATGCCGCGACCATCGCCCGAGCACACGTGACCGAGTTCGACGACGCCGTTCGGGCCGTCATCTAGACCTCACCGCCCCAGGGGGCGTCCCACCCGGTGAATGTCCGGTTACGTATAGTCGCGAAGGTGGCAACCGACGATTCGACACGTGCCCCGGAGGGCGGCGTCCAATCCGTCGACCGCGCATTTCGAGTGCTCGAGGTCGTGGCACGGCTCGGGGAGGCAGGCGTGAGCGCCATCGCCGCCGAGATCGGCGTGCACAAGTCGACGGTGTCGCGGCTGCTCGCGTCACTCGAAGAACACGACATGGTGATGCAGACACACAACCGCGGCAAGTATCGGCTGAGCCTCGGGGTTCTTCGGCTCGCTGCCGCCGTACCCGAGCGCCTGGAGATCACCGAATACGGCCACGCCGTCTGCGAACGTCTCGCCGGAAAGCTCGGCGAAACCGTGAATATCGCTGTGCTGCGGGCGAATACGGCGGTGCACCTCGATCAAGCACGTGGACCCAGCTCGGTAGGAACCCACAACTGGATCGGGGAGCAAACTCCCCTGCACGCCACCGCGAGCGGCAAGGTGCTACTTGCCTCTCTGGATGCCGATACCCGGCAGACGGTGGTCGACTCTCTCGACCTCCATCGGTACACCGAACACACGCTCACCACCACGGCCGGCCTCGTCGCCGAACTCGACGCTGCCGATTCGCTCGGTTATGCCGTGGTGGTCGAGGAGTTCGAGACCGGACTCAATGCCATCGCTGCCCCGATCCTGGACTACACCGGAAAGACGACCGCGGCGCTGAGCGTCTCCGGTCCGGTGTATCGCTTCGACGAAACCAGAATGCGGGCCATCGTCCCCGACGTACTGGCCGCCACGGCGGAGATCAGCGAGAAGATGGGCTACCGCGAGTCCTTCATTCCCTCTGCCTGAGCCGCTTCCGCACATTCCACCACGTTCGTCAGCAGCATGGCCCGCGTCATCGGACCGACGCCGCCGGTCGCTCCACTGAGCCGCCCCGCGATCTGCTCGACGCCGGGGTGCACGTCACCGAGAATGCCCTCGACGGTGCGGGTGATTCCCACCGACAGCACCGTTGCCCCGGCACTGATCCAATCCGGTTGCACCAGATGCGCAACACCCGCCGCGGCGATGACGACGTCGGCGGCGCGCGTGTGCGCGGCGGTGTCCACGGTTGCTTCGTGGCACATCGTCACCGTCGCGTGTTCGCTTCGACGCGTGAGCATCAACCCGAGCGGTCGCCCGACGGTGATACCGCACCCGATGATGCAGAAGCGTGCGCCGGTGATCGGAACATCATGGTGGCGAAGCAGTTCCACTATCCCGCGCGGCGTGCAGGGCAGCGGTCCGTCCATGCCGAGCACGAGCCGACCCAGATTGGTCGGATGCAGTCCGTCGGCGTCCTTGCGTGGATCGATCAGCTCGATCACCCGATGGGTGTCTATGTGTGGGGGAAGCGGCAGCTGGACGATGAAACCGGTGCACTCGGGATCGTCGTTGAGGGCGTGCACGGCGTCTTCGATCTCGTGCTGGCTCGCGGTCGCGGGCAACCGGACCTGAATCGAATGCAGTCCCACCTCGGCGCAGTCGCGATGCTTGGCCGCGACGTAGGAACGACTACCCGGATCGTCGCCTACCAGAATCGTGCCCAGACCGGGCCGAATTCCGTGCTGCGCCAGCAGTTCGACGCGGTGGCGCAGATCGTCCTTGACGACCGTGCTGACCGCCGTCCCGTCGATCTTGAGCGCTGTGGTCATACTGTGGTTCCTCGGGTCTTCGATGTCGTGCCTTCTGGTATATCAACTGTCGGTCAGGGTACGGCGCGTGGAAGCGGCCGGTCAAGAGCACTGATGTGGGAGGGTCGAGCCATGGAGCCCCTGCAGCCGATGCGGCCGGTCGACGTGCAGCACGACGAGCGAGAGTCCGCACCTCCCTGGAAGGTGTTTTGCGCCTATGCCGGCGGCCCGGCGCTGTACCTGGCTTCGATGTGGATCGACGGAGGTCACGAGTGGGCCGTCGTCGCCGGGGTCTGCATGCTCGCGATCGGAACCGCGCTCTCCATCGCTGCGGCGCGGCGGGTTTCACGAGAGAACGCGGGACGACGTATCCCGTGGATCGGACTCCCGCCGGTCCGGCCCCGCAAGATCGACCTGCTGGAAAGCGTCGGCGCGTCGATGGCGTTGGCCGGTGCACTGTTGGCGGCGAACAACCTGTCGATTCCGTGGCCGATATCGCTGCCGATCATCGGCTTCGCCTTCATCGCGGTGCCCTTGGCGGCACAGGTATGGCACAACTACCAGGTCCGGAGGAGCACGCCCAACCTCTGACGGCCCGGTCAGGTGCGAAGTTCGACGTAATCGCTCCCGTTGCCCCCGGTTGCTCCAACGAGCCCGATCCCGGATCGACCCGGGGCAGGGCAATGGGTCTCTACTATGGAGGCGTCGTTGCCGGATACCTGCAGAAAAGCAGGTCGGAACGGTGCTGCCGCGATGTGCGCGAGAAGGAGTTCCGGTGATGCGAAAGTCCCCTTCTCGGTCGATGTTCCGCGACGGTGCCGGAAACCTGGCGTTGGTGGCGGGCATCATGGCGGTCATCTGCGCGTTCGTACCGTTCATCGGCGATCTCGTGACCATCCCGACCGGAATCGTCGCGGTGGTCAGTGGCTGGATCGGTCTCGGCCGCGCGGTGGAAGGCGACGCATCCAACGGCCGGGAGGCGGTGATCGGTGCGGCACTCGGTGGTGTCGGATTGTTCATCGTGTTTCTGACATTCGCGGCATCGTCCATGTGATCTCACGGCGAACTGGGAATGCGAGAACCGCGGACATACCCTGACTCGACTGCCGAACGGATCGAAACGTAACGTCGCATCGATCCGCACCATCCGTGCGAATAGCGCACCGAAGGAGACGCTTATGCCCGAACCGGACTCGACAACCGTTGCCGAGGTTCAACTCCTGTACGGCAGGCAAAGCCACGCAATCGATTCCGGACGCGCGACGGAGTGGGCAGAGACATTCACCCCAGACGGCGTCTTCGATTCGCCCAGTTACCCCGAACCCGAGGTCGGTAGCGACCAGCTGACCGCCTTTGCCCAACGCTTCTTCGACAGCGCGGCCGACGCGAACGAGAGGCGTCGGCACGTCATCACGAACATTGCCGTCGATCTCGTGAGCGTCGACGAACTGACAGTCGACTGCTACCTCCAGATCACGGCAACACCACGCGGCGGCGAGACCCGGCTCGTCCGATTCACATCGGTCCGGGATCATGTTGTGCGAGTGGATGATCGGTGGCGTATCCAACACAGGACCGTGTCTCGCGACGACGCATGACACGACCCCCAACCACCGGCTAACGAAGCAAACGCCCCAACCGTGCCGCCGCTGCGACGACGGCCGCACCGAGTTCCTCTTCGTCGTCGATCTCGAACACCGACGCACCCACACTCGCCATGGCGTCTCCGCGGCGACCCGGCACCACGGCGGACACTCCGCCGACCGATGGAATCACTTCGCCATGGGTGACCGCATATCCGATGCGTCGCGCCCTCGCCACTTCAGCACGCTCCCCATCCGCCGGGGGCAAGGATGCGAGCATCGCCAGGCCGGCAGATCCTCGATCGATCGGATCGACCTGCCCCCCACGAAATGCCACGTGCACCTTCGCGCCTCGTGGCTCGACAACCATCAAAGCCCGGACCTCCGTTGAATTTTCGCGAACGACAAGATGGACGGTCGCTCCCAGCTGATCCGCCAGTTCTTCGAGAACGGGGCGCGCCACGGTTCGCAGATCTTGCTCGACGGGTTCGGCGAGTGCCACCAGCCCGGCCCCGAGCGAAATGCGCTTGAAGTCGTCTCGCCGGCACAGATGATGAGCCTCGAGCGTGCGAACCAGCCGGTGCGCGACGGTGCGGTGCACCCCGATTCCGTCGGCGATCTCGGTGATCGACAAGCCGTTCGGATGTTCGGCCAGTAACTCGAGCACGGCAAGGCCGTGGTGCAGCGTTTTGGACATCCCAGAATCGATGGCCACGGAGTGACTGCCGTCCGTGCGGCGTGGATCGGTGTCGGTCATGAAGCGCCCCCTATTGACGAGTGTGAAGTGGACCACCTACTGTTCGACGTGAATCGCACACCGCGTGCGATTATCGCACAGAAGCTGGATTGCCGCAAGCTGTCCCTTCGGACCGCTTCGCAGGCCCGATCACGATCTTTCGCACGAGGAGAACGCCATGAACAACCCCAATCCAGGACGCGTCGTCGATCGCACGATGATTGCGGTCTACCCCGAACTTCCGGGCAAGGTTGCTGTTGTCACCGGGGCCGCTCAGGGAATGGGAGCGGTGTTCGCCAAGGGACTTGCGGCGCGCGGCGTACATGTCGTCGGGGCCGACATCAACGACGCTCGAATGAAGGAAACAGCGGAGCAACTCAACACGGAGCTGATCACCGACTCGCTGGTCGAGCAACCCGGAACGATCATCGGTGCGCGAGCCGACGTCACCGTCGCCGATGATCACGAGGCTCTCGCCCGAACTGCGCTGGCCGAATTCGGGCGGATCGACTTCTGGATCAACAACGCGGGGATCTTCCCGTTCGCGTACGCCGCGGACATCACCCCCGAGCAGATAGGTGCCACGCTCAGCGTGAACGTCGAAGGCGTTCTGTTCGGTTCGCAAGCGGCAGCGCGCCATATGCGCGACGGTGGCGCGATCGTCAATATGTCCTCGGTATCCGCGCTTCGCGTCCGTAAGGGTCGCGGTGCCTACTGCACGTCCAAAGCGGCCGTTGCCCACCTGACGGAATCTCTTGCCGTCGAGTTCGGAGATGTGGGCATTCGCGTCAACTCCATTGCACCTGGCTACATCGACACCGAGATGACTCGGTGGGTGCAGGAAGATCCCGAAGCGCTGGCCAAGGCACTCGATTCCGTTCCCCTGCATCGGCTCGGCGCGCCGGAAGAAGTCTTCGGACCGCTCCTGTTCCTCCTGTCGGACAGTGCTCGCTACGTGACCGGGCACAGTATCGCAGTGGACGGTGGGTCGCGACATGTCTGACACCGACTACGACGTCATCGTCATCGGCGGCGGCGGCGCGGGGCTTGCCGCGGCAGTCACTGCAGCGGAGAACGGTGCGTCCGTCATTCTTTTCGAGGCGCGCAAGGAACTGGGTGGATCGACGGCGCTGTCAGCAGGATTGTTCACTGCTGCAGCAACAAGCGTGCAACGCGCCCTCGGAATCGACGACAGCGCAGAGAAGTACTTCCAGCACTACATGGATCTCAATCAGTGGATGCTCAAACCCGGCCTGATCAGAACCTTCTGCGAGCAGGCAGGACCTACACTGGAGTGGCTGATCGAACTCGGATTGGACATCCCCGCAAAGACTTCCGGCAATGCACACCAACCAGGCCTGAGCCAGGCTGGCGTCGAAGACGTCTGGAGGGGGCACGTTCCGAAGGACCAGGGGTACGGCCTCGTCCAGGTTTTGGACGCTGCACGCCGCAGGCACGGAATCGAGGTCGTTCTCGACACCCGCGTGCAGGCGCTACTCACCGAGAACGACCGGGTCGCGGGAGTCGTCGCCGATGATGTCGAACTCCGTTCTGCGGCAGTCATAGTGGCCTCGGGTGGTTTCGCTCGGGACCCCGAGCTGGTCGATATTCATTTTCCAGCTGCCAACCGGGCCGGCTCCGATCTCTTCGTCGTTGCTGCCGAGGGCAGCCGCGGTGACCACCTTCGCTACGCGCCGTCGGTGGACGCGTCCATAGCAGGTCACGGGTGGGGACTCATGCTGCCCACCGTCTACTTTCAGCGCTACCACCACTGGCAGTCGGGATTTCCCCCGAAATCACGTATTCACGTGAACGCCGCGGGACGTCGATTCATGGACGAGGACTCCTCGTACGCGGTCTCGACCGGAATCATCGACGGTCAGGGTGGCTCCGCCTGGATGATCTTCGACGACAACGCTCGACAGAATCTGCCTGCAGGATATGCCGATTGGGCACCCGACCGTATCGAGGACGAGGCAGACGCCGGCCGGACGCTTCGCGCATCCACCCTCGTTGAGCTTGCCGAACTCATGGCGGTGCCCGCCGCGGCCCTCGATTCCACGGTCGAGCGATGGAACGCGCATCTGCCCCACGGCGAGGACCCCGACTATCTGCGCCATCGGACACTCGCCAACAAGGCCAGTACGTCGAATCCCGAACCCATCGAGACCGCCCCCTTCTATGCCGCACGAATCCTCCCCGCCGAATTGGTGTGCACACATGCAGGTTTGGAGATCGATTCCGATTCCGCCGTGCTGACAACTCGCGGCACCCGCGTACCCGGCCTGTTCGCTGCAGGCGAGGCAGGAGCGGGAGTTCTCGGACAGCGGTACGTCGGTGGCGGTAACGCTGTCGCCAATGCACTCACCATGGGCCGGATTGCCGGTCGAAACGCCGCCCTTCACACCGTCGATACACAGCCACTGACGGCCTGACCATCCCTGAATTCGAGGACACCGATGACTACGAACGATCGCGCCGTGCAGCCCGAGTCGGACGCACGAGCCCCCAGCACCAACCCGAAACAATCTCCCCTGACAGTGATCCGGGCCGCTGTCGTCGGAACCGTCGTCGAGTACTACGACTTCGGCATCTACGGCTACATGGCCACCACCATCGCTGCGCTGTTCTTCGTGTCCGACGATCCGACGGCCGCCCTTCTCGGCACGTTCGCGGCGTTCGCCGTTGCCTTCTTCCTTCGGGTTCCGGGCGGAATCTTCTTCGGACACATAGGCGACAAGTACGGCCGCAAGAACGCACTGTCCTGGACCATTCTGCTGATGGTGGTCGCCACCGCCGGAATCGGATTGCTCCCGACATACGTCACTCTGGGAGTGTGGGCCACCTCGGTTCTCGTCCTGTGCAGGTGCCTACAGGGATTCGCTGCGGGTGGTGAGCTCGGAGGGGCGAACGCGTTCGTCTCCGAGTCTGCGCCGACGCGGTGGCGTGCGACTCAGACGTCGATGGTCAACACCGGAACGTACATCGGATCGTTGCTCGCCTCGTTGTGCGCACTAGCACTGAACTCCGTGTTCACCGATGAACAGATCCTTTCCTGGGCATGGCGAATCCCGTTCCTGCTCAGCCTCGTGATCGGCGGCGTCGGCATCTGGATCAGGAACCGTCTCGACGACACCCCGGAGTTCAAGGAGCTCGAGAACAAGGGAGAGACCAAGAAGCTCCCCATCTCGGAGCTGCTGAGCACCTCCGGCGGCAGTGTCGTGAAGATCATTCTGCTCGGCGCGCTCATCACCGGTGGCTACTACATCGCTTCGGTCTACGCCGCCACGTACCTCAGGACCGAGGGTGGCCAGACCTCGCAAGCAGCATTTCTGTCGACCTCGCTCGCGTTGGTTCTCGGAGTGATCACCCTGCCCATTTCGGGCTACATGGCCGACAGATTCGGGCGCAAGCCCGTACTTTTCGCGGGCAGCTTCGCGGCCATCGTTCTCGGTGTCCCGATGTTCATGATGATGGCCGGCGGCACGCTGTGGCAGGCCGTCGTCGGGCAGTCGGTGTTGTTCATCGCGGTGTCCGTCGTCAACGGTGCCTCGTACGTCACCTACGTGGAAATGCTCAAGACCTCGGTGCGGTACACAGGCCTGGCCCTGGGCAACAACACCACCAACATGTTGCTGGGTGGCACAGCACCTTTCATCGCCACGTACTTGATCTCACTCACCGGAAATCCGCTCGCACCCGCTGGCTACTTCGTCTTCTGCGCCGTCATCACCTTCGCCACGGTCTTCTTCGTGACCGAGACGAAGGGGACCGAACTGAAAACAGAGTGAGAGGCCCTCGCATGAACTTCGAGAACAAGACGATCGTGGTGACCGGCGCAGGCAGCGGCATGGGCCGAGTCGAATCGGAAATGCTGGCGGCCCGGGGAGCCAAGGTGTGGGTCACCGATATCTCTGGGGCCACAGGCGAAGCAGTGGTGAAGAGCATTCTCGATTCCGGCGGTCGGGCAGAGTTCTACCAGCTCGATGTCACCGCACCGGACTCGTGGACGGCACTGGCGAAAACCATCGAATCATCGGATGGTGACCTCGACGGACTGGTGAACAACGCCGGTGTCAGTCACCGAGCGGGCATCGAGGACACGACCGTCGACGACTGGCACCGCGTCATGAACATCAATCTGAGCTCGGTGTTCTATGGAATGAAAGCTTGTGCGCCACTTCTCAAACGGGGTGGTGGTGGTTCGGTCGTCAACGTGTCGTCCATCGCTGGAATGCTCGGCTACTTCGCGGCAGGATACGGCGCCAGCAAATGGGGAGTGCGTGGCCTGTCGAAGGTAGGAGCACTCGAATTCGCCGAGTACGGAGTTCGAGTCAATTCGATCCATCCCGGCCTGGTCGACACACCGTTACTGCATTCCGGCTCAACGGCTTTCGTGGAGACAAGCCTGCAATCGGTACCCGCAGGGCGCGTCGCCGACGCCGAAGAAATCGCGGAATCGGTCGCGTTCCTGCTGTCGGATTCATCGCGGTACATCACGGGCACAGAAATCGTCGTCGACGGTGGCCTGACCTCCGGCGGGATCTACCACCGCATCACCAATGAGTTGAAGGCGAAGAACTGACACCTCGCACGTGGCGACCGCTATGCGCGCAGCATCGCCCACACTATTGGGCCATCATCGGGGAGTTGCACCGACCCGGTCACCCGGAATCCCAACCCTGCATAGAAGTCGAGATTCGCTGTCGAGGACGTTTCCAAATAAGCCGGACAGCCTTGCTCCTGGGCCTGCAGGAGGCCGGGTTCGAGGACGGCGCGCCCCAAGCCCTGCCCTTGCACGGATGGATCGACGCCTACCGTCGCCAACAGCCACACCGGCTCCGACGGCTTCAACGATTCGGTAGCTTCGTCTGCTCTTCGCGCGATATCGATGCGGTCACCGTGCAGTTGCTCGATGTGTTCGGCGACGGACTCGAATGCTTCGCCTACGCCAACCGAGGACGGGGTGAGCCACACCGCAACGGCCGCAACGTCATCGGAGACCCATACTCGACCGCATTGCAAGCCGATCGAATCGAGATAGATGCGCTGCAGTGATGCCACCCGCTGCTGGTGATCACCGGCAGCGACGGTGTGCCGAGTGAACGGATAGTCCGAGAAGGCGCGGCCGAGAGACTCGGCAGCGCGGTCCACGTCGGCCGGAACTGCCGGTCGGATTGCCTGCTTCGCATTCACATACGGGAACTCTAGTTCCAATAGGTCGAACGCGGTTGCAGGTGGACGCACGCGGCACCCACGCACACGTAGCGATCAACAGGCGAAACGTCAGTTCCTCGATCGTTCGACCAGCGCGGACAGCGCTGCCCCGCATACGAAGACGAGCGATGTCAGCAGGATGTTCAGCCAGAGACCGTACCGGGCGTCGAATGCGAACTGTTGTGGCACAAGGTTTTCTACGTTGTAGAGGTTGGACACCAGACTCGCAGCGACGGCAACGACTCCCACCCCGACCACTACGCGCGAATGCAGAGCAACGCCCCAGATCAACACGGCTGCCGACATCGTCAACAGCGGAAGAAGTCCGCGGATCGTCAGGTTGCCCGCGAAGAACAACAAGCCGCTGCGCATCAGCACGACTATCGCCGCACACAGTCCGACACTGGCCACGAGCCACAGCCGAACGTGCAGGCCGGTGCCTGATCTACGTTCACTCCACGTGCAGTAGAAAGCGACTGCCCCGATGCACACCGGCAATGCAATCAGCCAATACAGACCCGCTCCCGGTGATGCGAGGTAGACAGATCCGCCGAACCACATCGGACTCGATACCGACTCCCCGGAACCGAACGGCTGCCGAACGTAGAACGGCAACGCGCCGATGAACGTCACCGCGATGAGCAACAGCGGGACGGACAACCGCGCGGTGACGTCGTGCAGTCGAGAATCGGCACCGACCCCGTTCGGCCGAGCGCGTTCGTTCGAGATTCTGCCCGGCCGATCGCTCACGTGACCCCTCCGACGATGTCGCCAAACCTTATGCCTGGTTTGTTTCATTGTCCACCGTCTTCGGGATCAGCCGAACATCCCTACGCAACGAAGAAGCCCCGTCCCGCATCGCTGCAGTTCGGGGCTTCTTCTCCTGTGCGCCCGAAGGGATTCGAACCCCTAACCTCTTGTTACAGGTCCGAAGCAAAGTGAGCCAGCCCAGCGACCCTGAAAGCGCTGTTAAAGGGCGAATACAATTCTTCGTGGACGTGTTTCGCCATATTTGGATACCGCCTCATATCGTTCAATACGTGTCGTTTATGTGTCGCGGGTCAGATCCTGAGTTGCGTCAGGATTTCAGCCACCGAAGCCCCCAAATCGGGCGGAGCTAACACGGGGCTGGCGGACCGCCGGCGCTGCTCCCCCTATAGATATGCGCCCCCGGACATCAACGGCCTCGCAGTCACCAAACGAACGCCGAGCAAGTCGTCTCGTGAGCTCTCAACGGCCCGGCACCTACAGCCGAAGTTCTGCCCAAATAGCCGAAGGTCACCGCGGATTACGAGCAAGGCAAGATGATCGGCGGGTACATCACATCAGCGTGAGTGGATTGAGGTTCGGCGTGGGTTCTGTGCATGACGTGATCGAGGCGTTCCGGCAGGCACCATCGAACTCCGAGCGTGGGACGAAGTTCGAACAGTTGATGGTCCGCTACTTCCAACTCGACCCCTTGCTAGTGCAGGAATACGACCAGGTGTGGCAATGGATGGACTGGCCGGGCCGCGACGGCAAACCTGACACCGGCATCGACCTCGTCGCGAGGAACCGCGACACCGGTGAACTCACCGCCGTGCAGTGCAAGTTCTATGAACCCACCACCACACTGGCCAAGGGCGACATCGACTCGTTCTTTACCGCATCGGGCCAGACTCCGTTCACCAACCGCGTCATCATCTCCACCACTGACAGGTGGGGCACCAATGCCGAAGCGGCATTGGAGAACCAGCAGATCCCTGTCCAGCGAATTGGTCTCGCCGACATAGCGGAGTCCCCCATCGACTGGGATATCGCTTGGCCCCAAGGTGAGCTGCAGATCGACCTGTCCGAGGCCAAACGCCACGAACCTCGTCCACACCAGCAGGACGCTATAGACGCAGTCTTCGCCGGCTACGACGCCGGCAATGATCGCGGAAAACTGATCATGGCCTGCGGAACGGGTAAGACGTTCACGGCTCTGAAGATCGCCGAACGCACCGCCTTCGAGAACAACGGCAACGCCCGGATCTTGTTCGCTGTCCCATCGATCTCGCTGTTGTCCCAGACGCTGAGGGAGTGGACTGCCCAGACACAGCTCGACCTGCGTGCGTTCGCAGTATGCTCCGATACCAAAGTCTCCCGTTCCGCGGAGGACTTCAACGTCCACGACGTCTCCATCCCCGTCACCACCGATCCAGCCACACTTGCTTCGGAAATGGCGCACCGCAAGCATGCCAAGGGTCTGACGGTCGTCTTCACCACCTACCAGTCCCTGCCTGCGGTCGCAGCAGCACAGGGTCAGGGTGTGGACCCCTTCGATCTCGTGATCTGCGACGAAGCGCACCGCACCACCGGAGTCACCCTGTTCGGCGACGACGACTCGAACTTCGTCAAAGTGCACGACGCCGAGTTCCTCAAAGCCGACCGACGGCTCTACATGACCGCAACACCCCGCATCTTCGACGACAAGGTCCGCGACAAAGCCGAAGAACACTCCGCCGAGCTGACATCGATGGACGACGAAGCAACGTACGGCCCCGAGTTTCATCGTCTCTCCTTCGGCGATGCCGTCGAGCGCGGCCTGCTCACCGACTACAAGGTCATCGTTCTCACCGTCGACGAGGAACTCATCGCCTCACCGATGCAGAAACAGCTCGCCGGAAACTTCAGCGAACTCCGACTCGACGACGCCTCCAAGATCGTCGGCTGCTGGAACGGGCTCGCCAAACGCGCCGGGCGCACCACTGACGGCGACGGATTCACTCCTGGTGAGCTTCCGATGAAGCGCGCCGTGGCGTTCGCCAAGGACATCGCGGCATCCAAGCAGATCGCCGAGGTCTTCCCTGCCGTCGTCGATGCCTACCGCGAACTGCTCGACGACACCGAGAACGACGGTGAGCAGATCGATTCCACTAACCGAGACCTGACCTGCACGGTCCATCACGTCGACGGCACCTTCAACGCACTGCAACGCAACGAACAACTCTCCTGGCTCAAAGCACCGATCCCCGAGGGCGAATGCCGCATCCTCAGCAACGCCCGGTGCCTCTCTGAAGGTGTCGATGTTCCCGCGCTGGACGCGGTGATGTTCCTCAACCCCCGCAACTCCGTCGTGGACGTGGTGCAGTCAGTCGGACGGGTGATGCGTAAATCCGAAGGCAAGCACTACGGATACATCATCCTGCCCGTCGCCGTCCCTGCTGGCGTCTCCCCATCGGAGGCCCTGTCGAACAATCAGCGTTTCAAGGTGGTCTGGCAGGTACTCAACGCCCTGCGCGCTCACGACGACCGATTCAACGCCATGGTCAACTCCATTGCGCTCAACGCCAACTCACCGAAGAAGACCGGCAAAGGAACTGACCGGCTGCTCGGTGGGCACATCGGGCCGACGAGCGACAGCGACGAGTCCATCTCCGATGGCACCTCCACCGACAAAGAGAAGCCGGGCGGTGGTGAACCGACAGGTGATGGCGCTATGGCCACGCAGATGGCGCTGTTCTCGCTGTCCGAGTGGCAGGAAGCCATAGTCGCCAAGATCGTCGACAAGGTCGGCACCCGCGTCTACTGGGAACAATGGGCAGGAGACGTCGCTGAGATCGCGAACACGCAGATCACCCGCATCAATGCCTTGCTCGATGGCGCTTCGGAAGATGTCACCGTGCAGTTCGAGAAGTTCCTGACCGGACTTCGAGACAACTTGAACGACTCCATTTCCCGCGATGACGCCATCAACATGCTCAGCCAACACTTGATCACCAAACCGGTGTTCGACGCCCTGTTCGCCGGCCACGATTTCGCCGCCCACAACCCGGTGTCCATCGTCATGCAGTCGATGGTCGACACCCTCGACGATTCCGGTCTCGAAGCCGAGGTGTCGAGCCTGGAGAAGTTCTACGCCTCCGTTCGAGTCCGCGCCTCCGAAGTGAACTCCGCCGAAGGCAAGCAGCAGGTAATCGCCGAACTCTACGAACGCTTCTTCCGCATCGCGTTCCGTAAGCAGTCCGAGGCGCTCGGAATCGTCTACACCCCGACCGAGATCGTCGACTTCATTCTCCGCGCCGCCGACCACGTCTCGAGGGAAAGCTTCGGACGCGGGCTCACCGACGAAGGCGTCCACATCCTCGACCCATTCACAGGCACCGGCACCTTCATCACCCGGCTACTGCAATCTGGTCTGATCCTGCCCGGCGACCTGGCCCGAAAATACTCGGACGAACTGCACGCCAACGAGATCATGCTTCTCGCCTACTACATAGCGGCGGTCAACATCGAGTCGACGTTCCACGCGCTGACCACCCCTGATGGCGTCGATGGCGAGTACGTCCCCTTCGAAGGCATCGTCCTGGCCGACACCTTCCAGATCACCGAAGATGGCGACACCATGGACGCCATCATGTTCCCGCAGAACAACTCACGCATCGAGAAGCAGCTGGCGATGCCGATCAACGTCATCGTCGGCAACCCGCCCTACTCAGTCGGTCAGACCAGCGCGAACGACCTCAACGCCAACATCAAGTACCCCACACTCGACGGACGCCTCGAGAACACCTACGTCGCACGCTCGAAGGGCACCAACAAAAACAGCCTCTACGACTCCTACTACCGCGCCTTCCGCTGGGCCACAGACCGAGTCGGCGATACCGGCATCGTTGCATTCGTCTCCAACGGCGGCTGGATCGACGGCAACACCGCATCCGGGGTGAGACTGTCCTTCGCCGACGAATACGCAAAGCTGTACGTCTACAACCTCCGAGGTAACCAACGAACCTCGGGCGAATTGTCGCGGCGGGAAGGCGGCAAGGTCTTCGGCGCAGGCAGCCGGTCAACGGTGGCGATTCTTGTAGGCGTCAAAGATCCCACCCATGTCGGCCCCTGCGAGATCCACTACCGCAACATTGGCGATTACCTCACCCGCGACGAAAAACTCCGCATCATCGACGCAGAACGCATCGACACCGCCGAGTGGCAGACGATCACACCCAACGAGCACGGGGACTGGACTAGTCAGCGAGACGAAGAGTTCGGGGCGTGGCCGGTTCTCGGTTCACGTGAACGCGAAGTCAGCCAGCCAAGGATCTTCACGGCGTTCTCCCGTGGTTTGGAGACCGCTCGGGACGCCTGGGGCTACAACAGTTCGCGCAAGACCGTGCTCGACTCCGTGACGCGACTCGTCGCGAACTACAACGACGAACTAGCGCCATTCCAGACCTACTGCGCGGAACATTCGATTGTGCGCCCGACCGAGAGCACAGTCACCGACTGGCTTGCTCTCACCCCATCCGCGGCCGACGGTTCGCGCATCAAGTGGTCGCGCAGCCTCCGGACGCACCTTGCACGGGGGCGACGGATCGAGTTCGAACCGGAGGGTGTCCGGGTTAGTGGTTACCGCCCGATGAACTCACAGTGGTGCTACTTCGACCGCTACCTCAACCACGAGCGGTCGCAGATGCCATCCATATTTCCGACACCGCACCATAGCAACATGGGCTTCTACATAGTCGGTACTGGCTCGGACAAACCGTTCTCCGTGTTTGCCACAGAAACAATCCCCGACCTGTCTTTTTGGGGGTCGGGTAGCGGCCAGTTCTTCTCTCGCTGGACCTACGTGGAGGCCGCTGCGGAGGACTCTGAGCTTAAGCTGACCTCCAGCGTCGACGACTCTGTTGAGGCAGACGAGTACGGATATCGACGGGTCGACAACGTCACCGACGACATTCTCGCTCTTTATCGCACACGACTCGGAAACACCGTCACCAAAGATCAGATCTTCTACTCCGTCTATGCACTGCTCCACGTCCCCAGTTATAGAGAGACCTACGCTGGCGATCTCAAAAAGATGCTGCCCCATATTCCAACTCCGGACTCGGTCCAGCGGTTCAGCAAGCTTGTGGAGGCTGGACAGCAGCTCATGGACCTACACATGGACTACGAATCCGTCGATCCTTACCCGCTGACCGTGGACGTTAAGCCCGGCGTCGAGGTCTCCGACCGTGAGACCTGGCGTGTACAGAAGATGAAGTGGCGCAGCAAGACCGATCACACCGCCATCGTCTACAACCCGAAGGTGGCCATCACAGGTATCCCCGCTGAAGCGGAGGACTATCTGCTCGGGTCACGGTCCGCTCTTGGATGGGTCATCGACCGCTACCAGGTCAAGACAGACAAGGCGTCGGGCATCGTCAACGACCCCAACGATTGGTGCGACGAACACGACGACCCCACCTACATCGTCGAACTCATCAAGAAGGTCGCGGCAGTGTCGATGGAGACGCTGCGAATCGTGACTGAGCTTGAGTCCGAGGGCGCGGCTGGCTCATGACCCAGGGGCCACACGGATAACACAACAAACCAGCAGTGATAGCGATCCGGCTGTTCCCTTACCTGCGTGAGAACAACCGGAACTCGAGGAGCTCCGCCGTAACCGGGTTGCCCCTGTCCGTCAGCTCTCTTGCCCAACGCTGGAGCAGGGCGCAGTACCGCCCATAGGTGTCTGGCGGCCATGCGCCGCCGACCCGCAGTGAGTCCCAGCCGCAATGATCCCGGAGCGCTGCTGCCACCCGTGCGTCGAAAATGAGACTCGGATGGGCCGCGTTGCCGGCTCCGGAAAAGTACAGGAACTTGGTGAAGAACGCTGGACCGAGATTCTTGATCTTCCTGTTAAGCAGACGGTAGGCGGCTTCTGGTTCCCTCTCCGCCAACTGCGCTGCCTCGATCAAGAGGGCGGAGTTGAGATCGGTGTTGGACAGGAAGGACCGGACCCGTGCGGGGTTTCGGAATGCCCGGGTGCCTTCGCCCCATGCCAGCGAAGCCCACAGGACGGTTGAGGTTCACCCCGAAAAGTGGACAGTGGCTACGCGGCCATAATCGGCGCGTTCAGTGACTGTTCGTAATTGTGGGGGCTGAGCATTCCGATCGTGGAGTGCCTACGTCGAGTGTTGTAGAAGTTC
>NZ_JALGQI010000050.1:0-1081 GCF_022810385.1 Rhodococcus sp. ARC_M12
CCGGACCTACTCGACGAAGCTGCCGACGGTGTCGACACCCGTTTCGAGGGTGCCAAACAGATCTTCCGCAGTCTGAAGCGGTCGTTCGTCACGCAGCCAGATCATATCCAGGTCTTTCCGGGTCACGGTTCGGGCAGTGCCTGCGGAAAAGCTCTCGGCGCGTTGCCGTCGACCAGCGTCGGCTACGAACGTCGTTTCGCTTGGTGGGCCGGGTATGTCGAGCGCGACGACGAGCAGGGCTTCGTCGATGAGATGCTCGACGGCCAACCGGATGCACACGCCTACTTCGGCCGGATGAAGCGTCAGAACAAGCAGGGCCCGGTCGTTCTCGGGCCACTCTCTCCACTGCACGAGTACGACTCCACCGAATTGGCACGCGCCCTCGACTCCGACGAGGTCGTCCTCCTCGACACCCGCGGCCAATATGAGGTGCACGCCGGCGCTGTCCCCGGAGCGCTCAACATCCCCGGTATCGGCAAGGCAGCCTCGTTCGGTGCCTGGGTCTACGACCCCGAACGAGAGGACACTCCACTGGTGGTGCTTGCCGAGGACCGCGCCGTCGCCGACGAGCTACGTGATCACCTGCTGCGGGTCGGCATCGATACGGTGACCGGGTACGTCACAAGTCTACGAGGATTTCCCATGACGACACCCGAGACGATCGGTGCGGACGAGCTGGATTCGTTCGACTCGGCAATGGTGCTGGACGTGCGCAACAAAACCGAACACGCCGACGGCCACATACCTGGCTCCGAACAGCTCAGCGGTGGGCGATTGCTGTGGAACCTCGACGGACTGCCCACGGGCGGTCCGATCGTGACCTACTGCCAGAGCGGCGTCCGTAACGCGGTCGCAGCCAGCGCCCTGCGTCGCGCCGGCTACCGAGTTGTCGAACTCGAGGGCAGCTACGCCGCCTGGTCCGCACGCAACCTCGAAACAGTCTGATCGAACACGCCCGAATCGGAGGCGGTCGTGCAGTCCGCCCCCGGTTTGGTCCTGTGCTCGCCCTGTCGGCTCGCTGCGCCACCGACGGTGAGCAGACCCCAGACCGAGCAGGACCCCGGGCGACACTCCTGATCCG
>NZ_JALGQI010000051.1:0-838 GCF_022810385.1 Rhodococcus sp. ARC_M12
CTGGCCACTGCGCTACGCCTGAGCGGGCTCGAGGTCGTCGATGTCGATCGCCCCGACCGACGCTCTCGCCGCTTCCACGGCAAATCCGACCCACTCGATGCCCATTCCGCAGCGCGCGCAGCATTGACCGGAAAGGCCACCACCACACCGAAGGCCCACGACGGCAACGTCGAAGCGATTCGCTTCTTGCACAACGCACGTCACTCGGCAGTCAAAGCCCGCGCCGAAGCGGTCACACAACTGAAATCGATGATCGTCAATGCCCCAGAAGGCATACGCGCCGAGCTCCGTCAGCTCACCGACGCGCACCTGTTCGCCGCATGCGCAGCATTGCCACACGCACCGCGTCGGCCCGTCGATCTCGATTCCGCAGTCGGTGCCGCACTGCGGTCGGTGTCCCGCCGAATTCTCGACCTCACCGCCGAGGAACGAATCCTCGCCAAACAAATAGAGGCACTCGTCACCGCACACGCACCGCAGCTCCTCGCCCGATTCGGGATCGGAACCAGCACAGCTGCACAACTGTTGATCACAGTCGGCGACAACCCCGAACGGATCACCTCCGAAGCGTCCTTCGCGCACCTGTGCGGAGTTGCACCGATCCAGGCATCCTCGGGCCGCACACAACGTCACCGCCTCGACCGAGGCGGTGACCGTCAAGCGAACCGGGCGCTCTACACGATCGCCATCACCCGCCTACGCGGCGACGAACGAACCCAGCAGTATCGGGACCGGCGACTGACAGAAGGCAAGACCCCACGCGAGATCACCCGATGCCTCAAACGCGCCATCGCCCGCGAAATCTACGGCCTACTCAAGCCGCCCCAGACCACTTGAC
>NZ_JALGQI010000074.1:0-435 GCF_022810385.1 Rhodococcus sp. ARC_M12
CCGCGATTGGGATTGCGGTAGCCGGTAGCGTGCTCGCGGCCGGTTACGTTCAGCACATTCAGCCGGCTCTGCCCCAGCTACCCGAGCCTGCCCGTGGTCCGGTGGCCGATTCTCTGGCCGCCGCGTTACAGGTCGCCGACCGCGCAGGACCAGCTGGTCAGCCGCTGGCCGAGTTCGCCAGAGCCGCATTCGTACACGGAAGTGGTCAGGCGACACTGGCGTTGGCGGCGCTGACCGCCGCTGGGGCACTCGTCCTCGCCGTCTTTGCGCCAGGTAGACGCAGCCGTACGACAGCCACCGCGGGTGATGGACGTCGGTGAAGGTCGGCCAGGGTGTCTATTCTTCGGTGTGATTCGTGTCTGTGGCCCGGAGTTGGGCTCGGGCTTGGGACTGCATGAAGTGTTCGACCTCGACCACCACGAACAGGGCAGTAGC